>CAZLNV010000007.1:0-31323 GCA_964561095.1 uncultured Muribaculaceae bacterium
GAATTAGGGTTTATATAATTTTTTAAATGTGTCCACTTTTTGTTGACTTATTCAAAATTATCTAGTTTCTCTTTTTATTAATTTAGCGTGAACTACAAATCTATTTTTTCCACTAGATGAAGAGCAAGTTGATAAAGTTAATATTTTATCATCTTTATTAACTTCTGCATTAAAGTTATAAATGCTTCTTGAAGTAATTGTATTTATAAATTTATTTATTTGCGTCTCATTATTAAAGTTTGTTGTAATATAGTAATTTTCTGGGTCAACTGTATATAATGAAAATATTTGCCATAAAGTATAATATTCTGGGGTACTTACTTTTATTACCCAATTATCTTTATTTTTATACCAAGATGCTTCTTTGGCTTTTAAAAGTGTCCCAAACATAGTAGTATTTTTCATTGAGTGTCCATAAATGATAGTATTAACGCCAAAATCTTTTGAATTATTTCTATAGTCCATAAACAACCAACCTGCTTTGTTGTAAGTTCCATCAAACGCTTTTTTTAAATATTTAGTATTATCAGAAGATTGAACGACAGGATAATTAACATTGGTATTATTTATTTTGATCCACGCTACTGTATCCTTATTCTTTTTTAATAATTCATCAAAATTAACATCTATATATGGAGTTTTAATAAATGTCCAATAGTCACTTGTTTCTTCTTTTGGAGGATTTATTATTTCAGCATTTTCTGTTCCTTCAATTTCAGCGGATGGCAGTTCAAGTATTTCCTCATTAATATCACCAATTTTTTTAGAATCAATTATATATATAACAATTTTATATACACTAAAAGCAAATATTAATAGTAGTAAAATAAGTATAGTGATTTTAACCCATTTTTTAAGTTTAAATTTTTTTAAAATCATTTTATTCACCTAAAAAAATTATACTATTTTTTTCTTAATTTATCTAGTAGTAAGACAACTATAGTAAAAACTATTAAAAAACCATAAAAGCAAACAGGATAAATAATATATTGTGGTTTTTCTGTTGTATTTCTGCCAGCAAATAGAATCATCGGCATGAATAGTACAAATAAAGAAGATATAATTGAAAATATATTTTTGCCTTTTTTACTATTTATTTTGAATGTTTCACAGAATATATTTTTAGAAAATAATAAAGACAAAGAAGAAGCAACAATAAGAAAGAAAAACCATATTAATATTGTTATATTTTCTATGCTATTCACAAGTTCAAATACTTGTATTTTTTTGAGGACTACATAAACAGGATACACAAATAGTTTTATTACATCTATACCTAAAGTTCCTAATGTCCATGTGTTAATGACTAATAGCATTAATCCAGATAATACATAACTTATTATTACAGATTTTTTTAATTTTTTGGGGTCGGATATGTTTGACTTGGGAATTGATAGAAGCATAAAAGAAGGTCCACTAAAGATAACTGCAAAAACAATTGAAGATAAAAGTATATTTTCATAACTTGTGTCAATTATAGGAAGTAAATTATTTATTTCAATTTTAGAAAATACAGTTGTAACATTAAATAAAAATGAAACAAGACACATAAAAATTACTATACTCGAGAATCTTGAAAGAACTTCTATATTTTTAGTACTGGCATAAAAAGGGAATAATATCAAAATAAGTGATAATACAATTTTGGGCAGATCTGTTAAAAATTGAGTATTAAAGAATGTTAATAGTCTATAAAGTATAAAAGAGCTTATTGATAAGACTACTAAAAATAGCATAACGTTCATAATATAGTAAATCCATTTCGGCACTAAGGCTTTTATTTTTTCGGATATAGTCTTTTCAGGCATAGTATTAAATAACCTGAAAACTAATATATTAAAAAATATACTTATAATTAATCCTATCACCATAGCAATAATTGAAGATTTATTTGCTCTATTATATAAATATAAGAATCCACTTCCCAAAGCCACACTACTGCAAAGCATTGGAATAAAAGTGCAAAATTCAAAACTATTTATTTTATCTTTATCCACTTTAATCTCCTTTCTTTTTAACAATATTTAAAATATTTCCTCTTTTTTCAAAATTGACATTTACTATAGATTTTAATTTTAACTTAGTTAATCCTTCTTTACTCCAATCATTTTTATCAAAATTAAAGTAATTAGGATAATTTGCTTTTATAAATAAACCAATCCCAATAAAATCATTATTATATTCTTGTGATAATTTTAGTAGTTCATTATTTTGTTTTTCTAAATAATTTTTAATATCGTTTTCTAATTTTTTTATGTTTTCTTTTTCTAATAAGTTATACTCACATCCATAATCTGAAATACTGAGAGTTATATTAGTATTAAAAATTAATTTATTTTCTTTTTCCTTAAAATTCATACTTGTTCTACTACTCATTACTTCTGATGTGTAGTATGAGTTATTGCATGGAAGAGTTATAATTGGGTTTATTATGTTATTATTTAATAAATTAAATGAAAGAGATAATGGAACAGAAAGTTCTGTTAATTTTTTAGATTTATCATATACTAATATATTTCCTAACTCAATAAAGTCTGATTTAGTTGTTTTTAAAGCATCTGTACTATCTGTTTCATCAGTTGCACTTTTATTTAATGATATTTTGGTAAATGATGCTGTTTTTCCAATGGTTGTTAAATTATCAAGATAGTTTTCAAAAGTAAAAGAATAAGTATTACCATAACTCTTTTCACTTGTTTTTAGCAATTTAACAATATATAAAGCGGGTATCTCTTCAAATGGTGTAACAGTTTGTAAGATTTCACTTGGAGGTGTATCTGTAGATGCAAATATAAAATAGTTAATCATGCTTTCACTATCTCTAGTAAAAAAATCAATTATTTCATTTTCTTTTCCTTCTAAAACAGAATCATCAAAGATAATCATCTTTAAATGAGCAAAGTATAACTTTTTAGAACTTTTTGTAGTAATACTTCTTAAACATTCAAATAAAGTTTTACCATTACCTACGAAAGTGACAACATTGGATGATGAATTCCCTCCAGTTTCACTTGATTTTTTAATGTTTACTAATTGCGCTGATAGAATAAATTCATCATCTTTAAATTCAACTCCTAAAGCACTTACTATTCCAAGTTCATTCATATCTTGATGTGAATCACAACCTGTTAATAAAAATAGAAATAATACTAATATAATTGTTACTATTTTTCTCATTTACTATTTTCCTTTGTCAAATAAGTTTTTTTATGAGTCATTTTATTTATACTTTTTCTAAATAACGAGTCACTTTCGGCTTCTTTTTTATAGAAAGGAACAAGCGGTATTAAATATGGTTTTCCAAAAGATTTAATACTACATAAATTAAGTATCATTAAACTAAAACTTACAATAAATCCGATTAATCCAAATATTGAGGATAAAATCATTGATAGGTATCTCCAAAATCTAATTGCACCATGAAGATCAACAAAAGCAAATAACAGTGAAGATATTGCTGATAATGCCACAACAATTACCATTATCGGTGAAACTAATCCAGCACTAACTGCAGCATCTCCTAAAATCAAAGCACCTAAGATTGAAATTGAAGCGCCCCTAGAAGGTGGAGTTCTAGCATCTCCCTCATAAAGTATTTCAAAAGTAAGAGTTAAAATAAATGCTTCAATTACCGCTGGGAATGGGACACCTTGTCTTTGAGAAGCAAAATTAATCAGTAAATTGGTTGGAAGTATCTGCTGATCAATTGTAGTAAGGGCTAAATAAAAAGCAGGCAAAAATATAGAAAATAAAAAAGCTATTATTCTAATAATTCTAATAAATGAAGCATAAAAAGACTTTTCATAATAGTCTTCACTATTATGAAAAAAATCTATAAAAAATGTAGGTATAATTAAAACATTTGGACTATTATCAACGATTATAGCAATTTTCCCTTTAAGAAGAGCCAGACATATTTCATCTGGTTTTTCTTTACTTGATATACTTGGGAAAAGAGTTTTATTTTCTTTTTTCATTAATTCTTTTATATAGTAAGAATCAAGTATAGAATCATTTTTAATTTTACTGACTTTATTACACACTTCATTAACTAAATCATGTTCACTAATATCATCTATGTACATTATTCCAATTTTAGTTTTAGTTTCACTTCCAAGAGTATATTCTTTTATATATAATTTGTCGTTTTTAATTCTTCTTCTAATAAGTCCAACATTCATATTGTAATTTTCATTAAAACTATCTTTTGGACCCCTTATTGAAGGTTCGCTAGTTGATTCACTAATAGGTCTATCAATTTGAGCCTTTGTTTCAAAAGCCCCACATAAATTTTTAGATAAAATTACAGTGAACCCATTTAATAAATAATGCATTATTTCATCACTTTTAGTTATCTCAATATAGTTTATTGTTGGTACATAATTTTCAATAGACTTTTTAATATTAGTTTTATTATTTATTAAATCCTTATTAGAAAAATATTTTAAAATAAAATCATTTACCTTAGTATCACTAGTTAGTGTTTGAAAAGCAAGAACATAAACATTTTTAAAAGCCCCAATAGAAATATCCCTAATTATTAGATCGGGCATATTAGTTTTTAATTTTTCTAATTTTTTAATTTCTTTTATAATATCCATGTGTATATATTTTTCCCTAAATAAGGCAAACTTATGCAAGAACCAGCAAAATTAAAAGTATTATTATTCGAAAGATAAATTGTAATTAAATTTAATATTTTGGTATCTAGTAAATTTCTAGACAAAAACTTTTAATTTTGTTAAAATAAATTATACAAAAGGAGCATTCATGAAAGAGTTATATATTGATTTTGATGGAGTAATATTAGACACCATACCTTATTTATATAAAGGTTTAGAAGATGCTAAAGTGGATATAAAAGATGAAGGAGCAAAAAGAGACTTCTTTGCCAAGTATGATTATGGAAAAATAATTAATGATGAGAACATACTAAACGATTCAATTGAATGTATTAATAAATTAAAAAGAAGCAATTTATTTCAAATATCAATATTAACTCATGTAAATTCGTTAGAAGAGGGTATTATAAAAGTAAAATATATAAGGAAATATTTTAAAGATATTACTATTGTATTGACTCCAAAGCAAATTGAAAAAACTGAAATGGTTCATAGCCCGGGGGCAATATTAGTAGATGATTATTCAGGCAATTTAAGAGTATGGGAAGCAAAAGATGGTATCCCAGTTAGATTTTCTAAAGATAGGGAAGTTGGAGCATTTCCTACCATTTCTTCACTAGACGAGTTAATTGATATGTTTGGCGGATATCATGAAAATTAAGAAATATATTAATGGTGATTATGAAGAAAATTGTTATTTAATATGTGATGATAATTGTGCTTTAATAGTTGATCCTGGAAATATAATAGATGAAATGGAAGAAATCATTAGTAAGAATAAATTAAAAGTATTAGGCATATTAGTTACACATTATCATTTTGACCATGTTGGTGCTTTGGAATATTATAAAAATAAATATAATTGTGAAATATATGATTATAAAATAAAAAATAAAATAAAAGTAGGGGATTTTGAATTTAGTGTAATAGAAAATTTTGGGCACACAACAGATAGTGTTAGTTTTTATTTTGAAAAAGAGAATATTATGTTTACTGGAGATTTTTTATTTAAAGAAACAATTGGAAATTATAAGATAACTAATGAGAATGCTATGTACGAAAGCTTGTCAAACATTTTACAATATAATGGGTGTATTAAAATATATCCTGGTCATGGTGAAGAATCAACTTTAGAGCATGAGTTTAAATATAACCCATACTTAAGAGGTGTAAAGTGATAGCCGGTGTATTAATTGAATATAATGTTAAAGCATTAGATAGAACTTTTGATTATAAAATACCTCAAGAGTTAAAAGATGTTATAAAAGTTGGTAATAAAGTAAAAGTACCTTTTGGTTCATTGTTGGTGGAAGGATTTGTTTTAAGCATAACAAAAATTATTGATGATACTTTAGAATATAAAGAAATTATTGAAATAGTAGAAAAAGATTTTTATTTAAAAGAAGATTTATTAAAATTAGGACTTTATATGAGTCAAAAGACATTAAGCAATTTGATAAGCTGCTACCAAATAATGTTACCTAGTGCATTAAAAGCAAGTTTAAAAACAAATATTAAAAGAAAATATGATATATATGTATACTTAAATGAAAAAATAGATGTTGATAAATATATTTTAGAAAATAAAAGAAAGATAAAAGAAATAGAAATATTAAATAAACTAAAAGAAGGAAAACAATTAAAAAAAGATTTAATTTGTCCATCATTAAATAATTTAATTAAAAATAATATCGTTTTAACTTCTGAAGTTGAAATAAATAGAGAAGTGTATTCATTAGAAGAAGATAAAAAAGAAATAAAATTAACAAAAGAACAAACTGAAGCATATAGTAGTATTGTTAATGAAAAAGAGAAAAATGTATTTTTACTTCATGGTGTTACTGGCAGTGGTAAAACAGAAATATATATAAAATTGATTGAAAAAGCAATTGAAGAAGGAAAAACATCAATTATGTTAGTGCCCGAAATAAGTTTAACTCCTCAAATTGTATCAAGATTTAAAGGAGCATTTGGTAATAGAATTGCAGTTCTTCATTCAAGGTTATCTGATGGTGAAAAGTATGATGAATATAGAAGAATAATGAATGGAGAAGTTGATGCGGTAATAGGAGCTAGAAGTGCTGTATTTGCACCTCTTTCTAACATAGGTTACATTATAGTAGATGAATGCGGAAGTGCAACTTATCATCAAGAAAGGACACCTAAATATAGTGGAATAGATGTAGCTATAGAAAGAAGTAATATACATAATGTAAAATGTGTATTAGGAAGTGCAACTCCTTTATTAGAACAATATGCAAGAGCTTTAAAAGGAATTTATAAATTGGTGGAGTTAGATAAAAGAGTATCCAGTAATCTTCCTAAAGTAAAACTTGTTGATATGTCTAACGAAGTCAAAAAAAGGAATTTTATAATAAGTGATGAACTAAATAGGGAAATAATAGATACTTTAAGTAGAAAAGAGCAGGTAATACTTCTTTTAAATCGAAGAGGGTATTCAACATTTATAAGTTGTTCAAATTGTGGATATGTATATAAATGTCCTAATTGTGATATTTCGATGATATATCATAAAAGTACAAATAATTTAATTTGTCATTATTGTGGTTGTCAGCATAAGATGAATAATACTTGTCCAGAATGTGGCGAAGAAGCAATTAAGGATCTTGGACTTGGTACTGAGAAATTAGAAGAATTAATTCAAAAAAAATATGATGCTAAAATATTGAGAATGGATGCTGATACAACAACAAGAAAAGGAAATTATGAGCGTTTTATAGAAGATTTTAAAAATCATAAATACGATATTTTAATAGGAACGCAAATGGTATCTAAAGGTCTTAATTTTCCAGATGTTTCATTAATTGGCATATTAAATATTGATGCCTCATTATCAATACCGGATTTTAGAAGTGCAGAACGCACTTTTGAATTATTAACTCAAACCTCTGGAAGAACTGCAAGGTATGAAAAAGAAGGAAAGGTATTAATTCAAACTTATAATATGGACAACTATGTTTTTAAATATGTCTTAAATGGTAATTATAAATTGTTTTATAACTATGAAATGAGTATAAGAAAAAAACTAAATTATCCACCATATTATAATATTGCGATTGTTAAAATAAGCAGTAATGAATATGAAAAAGCAAAAGAAGAATCTAAAAAAGTAAAGGGTTATTTAGAAAAATCTTTAAATGAGAAGTTTATTATATTAGGTCCGTCTACTGCTAGAATATTTAAGTTAAAAAACACTTATAACTTTAATATACTTATTAAATATAAGTATGATGAGAATTTGATGGATGTTTTAAAAAAACTAAGAGATAATTTTATAAATAATAAAGTAAAACTTGATATAGATATAAATCCAATAAATATATTGTAAAAATGTCTAAAATTTGATAAAATCTTATAAGACTAGGAGAGTTTTATGAAGAATAAATTATTAAGCGGAATTAGTATATTTTTAATAGTTTTAACTTTATTAATAATAATTATTACTTTAGGGGTTACTATGATGAAAAGTAGTCCTAAACGTGCTTTTATGAAACAAGTCGAAACTGTTTATAATAGAGTTATAGATAGAAATAAAAAAGATATAGATAATGGATTAAAAGTTTATGAATACACCGCCACTATATTAGTTAAAGACGATGAAACCTTTAGTTATATAGGAAAATTTAATGAAGCAACTAATCAATTGAATTATCTTTGTGTTTCTAATGGAAATAAAATATTTGAAATGAATAAAGAAGATATAACACTTGAATATATTTTGGAATATGGAATAGTCGAGCTATCTAACAGAGAGTGTAAAATTGGAGAGTAAAAATGAAAAATAAAAAAGTAGTATTTATGGGTACTCCAGAATTTGCAGTTCCCATTTTGCAAGAATTAATAAAAAACGCTAATGTTGTTTTAGTAGTGACTCAGCCAGACAAAGAAGTTGGAAGAGATAAAAAAATAGCATATTCTCCAATTAAAAAACTTGCTTTAGAAAATAATATTGAAGTTTTTCAGCCCTTAAAAGTCAGAAAGGATTATGAACGTATTTTAAACGCAAAAGCAGACATCATCATTACATGTGCTTACGGTCAAATAATTCCAAAGATTCTTTTGGACGCTCCTTTATATAAAGCTATAAATGTTCATGCATCACTTCTTCCTAAATTAAGAGGAGGGGCACCTATACATCATGCAATTATTGATGGTTATAGAGAAACTGGTATCACAATTATGTACATGAATGAATTTATGGATGAAGGTGATATTATATCTCAAGAAAGCATAAAAATTGATGAAGTAGATAATATGGGGACTTTACATGATAAGTTAAGTCTTTTAGGCAGTGATTTATTGTTAAGGACATTACCTAGTATATTTAATAACACTAATAAGAGTATTAAGCAGAATAGCGAAGAAGCAACTTATGCTTATAATATAAAAAGAGAAAATGAATTAATAGATTTTAATAAAACTGCGGAAGAGGTATTTAACCAAATAAGGGGCCTTTATCCATTCCCTATAAGTTATCTAACTTTAAATAAAGAAATAATAAAAGTAATTAATTCATATGTTGGACAAGAAGCAAAAGGAAAAATAGGGCAGATAACAAATATATATAAAAATGGGATAGGGATTAAATGTAGTGATAAAGAAATTATAATTACTTCTTTAAAGCCAGAGGGAAAAAAGGTAATGAGTGCGACTGACTATATAAATGGTAAAAGAAAAGAAAATTTACTAGGAAGTGTGGTAAATTTATGAAAATTTTTAAAAATAAAAAAAATGAAGAAGTAGAACCTGTTAATAAAAATATTGAACGAGAAAATAGAACAACTTATTTTTATGCGATTATATTTTTAATAATATTGTTGTTTGCTTTAATATCAAAGTTTGTTTCGAAGGGTGAAGATAAACCTGTTACGCCTTCTAATGATGAAATTAATAATGTTGAAGAAAAATCTTCTTTATTAGATGTATTAAAAGAAAATAATTTTGATATGAAATTACTAGTATTTGCTAACAATAATATAACTGAATATTTAATTAGAAGAGAATCTGAAAATAAGGAATTAATATATAAATCTTATAATGATAAGGGTAATGTTTATTATAAAAATGATGGCACTTTATATGAACTTTCCAATGGTAAAGTTACTACAACCGATGTAAATATTTTTGATGATGTAACTAAAACATTTTTAGATATTAATAACATTAATAAATTAATAGCTAATAAAACATACGAACTTGATTTAACCGAAGAAGAATATGATATAAAAAGATATAAAATTGAAGTAAGTAGGGTAATAACTATTTTTAATGAATATAATAGAAAAGATATTAAGAAAAGTGTTAGTGGTGAATCAATACTTGATATTAACTATAGTAAAAATGAATTAAAGGCAATAAAATTGGATTTAACTTCATTATATAAGAATCTCAATTATGATGATGAAAAGGTAATTTATTATTATGAATTTTCAAATTATAATAAAATTGATATAAATTCTATTTTAAATTTACCTGCAGAATAATTCTAGTTTTGTCGATATTGATGCATACTCTAATTAAATAGTTTATTATTTAATTAGGAGGGATACTATTGACATTGAAAAAAAGATAAACAAGATTATTAATGATGTATCATATTGTATAATGAAAACACAACTCATTAAAAAAGAAGACTATAAATAAATTAAGATACACTTATTTCCAGTGAAAATAAGATTATGTTAAAAATCATAGTCTTTTAAATTGATTAAATTTTTTAATAATGATAAAATTTTATTTGAAAAGGTGAATAATATGTTTGAAAATTTAAGTGAAAAATTAGGCAAAGCATTTAGCAAAATAAAAGGTTATGGAAATATTACTGAAGATAATATTAAAGACGCTTTAAGAGATATTAGATTATGTCTTTTAGAAGCTGATGTAAATTATAAAATTGTAAAAGACTTTATTGATTCAGTAAAGGAAAAAGCATTAGGTGAGGAAGTTAGCAAAAGCCTTAGACCAGGAGATTTATTTGTCAAAATTATAAAAGATGAATTAGTTGATTTACTTGGAGAAAAAGTGGATTTAGAACTTTCAAAGAATCCAACTATTGTAATGCTCGTTGGACTTCAAGGTGGTGGTAAAACAACAACTGTGGGTAAATTAGGTAATATGGTAAGGAAAAAGTATCATAAGAAGCCTATGTTCATAGCGTGTGATATTTATAGACCTGCGGCTATTAATCAATTAAAAGAAATTGGATCGTCACTAAATATTGAGGTATATAGTGAATGCAATAACTCTGATGTAGCTTTAATCGCATCTAACGGTATTGAATATGCAAAAAAAAATGGGTATGATTATATAATTATAGATACTGCTGGTAGACTTCAAGTAGATGAAGAATTAATGAATGAACTTGTTAATATTGAAAATACTGTTAAACCAAATGAAATAATACTTATAATTGATGCAATGATGGGACAAGATGCAATTAATGTAATTAATGGTTTTAACCAAAAGGTTCATTTAACTGGTTGTATTCTTACCAAGATGGATGGTAATACTAAAGGTGGAGTAGCTTTATCTTTAAGGTACCTAACAAATATACCAATTAAACTAATAGGGGACTCTGAAAAGTTAGATGGAATAAGTGAATTTGATCCAAAGAGAATGGCTTCTAGAATAATTGGTGAAGGCGATATCATGTCAATTATAGAAAAGACAGAATCAGTTTTAGATAAAGATGAAGCAATGAAGACAGCGAAGAATTTTCAAAAAGGTAAATTTGATTTAGAAGACTTTTTGATGACTATGAAACAAATTAAAAAAATGGGTCCTTTAGAAAATTTATTAAAACTATTGCCTGGAGCTTCTAAGATGGGACTTAATAATGTGAATGTTGATCTAAAAGTATTAGCAAGGACAGAAGCAATAGTTTTATCCATGACAAAAGAAGAAAGAAAAGACCCCAATATATTAAAAGCATCAAGAAAAATTAGAGTTGCTAAAGGCTGTGGATTAAAAGTGGAAGATGTAAATAGATTATTAAAGCAATATGATATGATGAAAGATATGATGAAAAAAATGAAAAATGGGAATTTAAAAATGCCTTTTTAAAAATATATAAAAGGTGTATAATAAATTTAGTAGGAGTTATATATGAAAAAACAAAATAAAAAGCAATTGCATTTATTACTTGTGTATCCTGACTTTTTAGAAGCAGATACTGACAAGAAAAGTGGCGGTGGAAGTTATAGTGAAGGTCTTGCGTCTATTTCAGCTGTAGTAAAAGCCGGAGGACATAAAGTAAGCTTAATGCATATTAATCACTTTTATGATAAGGAAGAGTATTTAAAAAGGTTAAAAGAATTTAAAGATGTAGATTTAATTGGATTCTCTACAAGAACAACATTATTTGATTATGTTACTGATTTAGTTGGCTATACTAGAGAAGTAAATAAAAATGTATTTTTGTTTGCTGGAGGATATCACGCAATATTAGTACCTGATGAATTTATGAAAATTAAAGGATTAAATGCTGTTTGTGTTGGAGAAGGAGAATATCCAATATTAGATTTAATGAATAGAATGTCAGAAGGTAAAAACTATTTTGATTTAGAAAGTTTTTATTTTAATACTGGTAAAGAAATTATTAAAAATCTAGTAAGACCTTTAATTGAAGATTTGGATGAACTGCCTTTTCCCGATATTGATCTATTTGATTATAAAAATTTAGATTCAACAAAATTAAATCAAGCATTAATAATGTTAAGTAGAGGTTGTGTTTATGCCTGCACTTATTGTGGAAATTCACAATTTAGAAATATTTATCCAAATAAACATAAATATGCTAGATTTAGAAGTCCAAAGAAAGCAATAGAATTAATTAAAAGAGTATTAAAAGAATATCCAAATATAAACACTTTAAATTTTAGAGATGCAATATTTAATATGTATCCAAAATGGTATGATGAATTTATAGATTTATATATTAAAGAAATTAAATTGCCATTTACTTGTAATTTAAGATTTGATATTGTGACTGAAGAGACTGTTAAAAAACTTAAAGAAGCAGGATGCTATGTAATAGATATTGGTCTTGAAAGTGGAGATGAAGAATTAAGACGTAAATATTTACAAAGATATACAACTGATGAGCAAATGATTAATTGCTCTAATTGGTTCACTAAACATAAAATAAAAGTTTTAACTTATAATATTATTGGACTTCCTTATGAAGATTTACACAAAGCATTAAAAACAGTAAAGTTGAATGCTAAATTAAAAAGTGATGATATGGTACCAAATATATTTTACCCATATCCTATGACTATCCTTGAAGACACTGCTAGAAAAGCGGGCTTCTTAAGAGAAATCACTCCTAAAACTAAAGTATTTATTAAACAACCTCAGTTTCCTGATTACCAAGTATTATTTGTAGTTAGATATTTTAAATACTGGGTTAAAAAATACAAATGGTGTTATAAAAAGGATACTAAATTCAGACATTTTATGGAGCGTTATTATGATTTTTGGTTCACTGGACCTTTAACTCCAAGAAGAACTTTAGTTTTCTTTGCTGAATTAAATAAAAATCTTAAGGGATGGTTAAAAAGAATTCTTATTAATTATTTTCCTAGAGTATATATGCTGCTTAGAAATAAAAAACATGGTATAAAAGATGTAAAAAAACAAGTACAATCATAGTACTTGTTTTTTTGTATAAAAAATAAGTGCTTTTGTGCTATAATAAAAGTGAAATTAATTTAGGAGTGTTTATGATAACAAAAGAAAAATTAAAAAAATATGCAAATAATCTTATGTTTGAAATGAGTGACGAAGAATATGAAACATTAGAAAATGAATTTGAAATCATTCTAAAACAAATGGATTTAATTGATAAAATAGAAGGAATAAATAATGTTGAACCCATGACATTTCCATTTATAAATTGTAATGCATCACCTAGAGAAGATGTAATGGGAAATAGTTTAACGATTGATGAAGTATTACAAAATACTACTAACCAGTTAAACAATCAAGTTAAAGTTCCAAAGGTGGTGGAATAATGAACTACAGAAACAAAACTATTGAGGAATTAAGAGAATTATTGGATAGTCAAAGTGTAACTAGATCAGAACTTTTTAAAGAAGCAAATAACTTAGCTAATAAATATCAATCCACTATAAATTCATTTGTAACCATTTTGAATGAAGATATAAATAACCAAAAGAAAAAGAATAAATTAACAGATATTCCTTATTCACTAAAAGATAATTTTTCTACAAAAGGAATTTTAACAACCGCATCTTCAAACATACTAAAAAATTATGTCCCACCATATAACTCAACTGTTTATCAAAAATTATTGGATAGTGGCGTAATTTTGATTGGTAAAACAGTACTTGACGAACTAGCAATGGGAGGAACTGGTACTACTGGTCATACCGGCGCGGTTAAAAATCCTTGGGATACTTCAAGGATGATAGGCGGAAGTTCGGCTGGTTCTGCTGCAAGCGTTGCTCTTGGAATAGTTCCTTTCAGTATTGGAAGTGACACAGGGGATTCTGTTAGAAAACCTGCTGCATATGGTGGAGTAGTTGGATTTAAACCAACTTATGGAAGAATTTCAAGATATGGTTTATTTGCTTTTGCTTCTAGTTTAGATCACGTAGGAATATTTGCAAGAAGCGTAAAAGATGTAGCCATCGTGAGCGATATATTAAAAGGTCAAGATGAAAAGGACATGACATCTCTTCCAAATGACAAAGTGAATTATGAAAGAGAATTAGAAAACAATATTTTAGGAAAGAAACTTTTTTATATAAAGGAAGCTATCGAAGAATTAGATAAGAATGATGAAGTGTATAAAAACTTTGTTGATGTTTTGGGTAAATGTAAAAAAATAGGAATTGAAGTGGAAGAAAAAAGCATAAATAAAGATTTATTAAATGCTATATATCCAGCTTATATGACTATTTCATGTGCTGAAGCAACTAGTAATAATTCAAATTTGACAGGTATTTCTTTTGGACAAAGAGCTGAAGGAAAAAATGTAAATGAAATAATGATTAATTCAAGAACTAAAGGTTTTTCAGAATTAATTAAAAGAAGATTTGTTATAGGAAGTTATGTTTTGCAAAGAGAAAACCAAGAAAAATTATTTTTAAATGCTTTAAGAGTAAGAAGAATGGTAGTAAATACCATTGATGAATTATTTAAAAAATATGATGGATTAATTATGCCCACAGCTGGTGGAGTGGCGCCTAAATTTGGTGAAAAAACAGATAAATTATCATTAAAATATTTGGTATTAGAAAATCATTTAATAATAGGTAATTTTGGTGGGTATCCAAGTATATCTATTCCATGTGGGTTAGTAAATGAAATGCCAATAAGCATAAATATAACATGTCCAATTATGAAAGATGAACTAGCTTTAAATATAGCTTATAAATTAGAAAGTACAATGAATTATAAAGGCATGATTGTGGGTGAAAAAAATGTATAAAACAATAATAGGATTAGAATTACATACTGAATTGATTACAAAAAGCAAAAATTTTTCATCTTCAGCAAATGAATATACAAATATCCCAAATATAAATGTATCAGAGGTTGATTTGGGATTGCCTGGAATTCTTCCGGTAGTAAATGCCGAAGCAATAAGAAAAGCTATTAAAACTGCGATTGCGTTAAACTGTAAAATACCTGATGAAATATTATTTGATAGAAAAAATTATTATTATCCAGATTTACCTAAAGGTTATCAAATCACTCAAATGACAAAACCTTTTGGAAAAAATGGCAATATGACATTTTTTTCTGGCGAAGATGAAAAAACAGTTCAAATACATCAACTTCACTTAGAAGAAGACACTTCTTCATTAGAGCATTATGATAATTATTCATTAATTGACTATAATAGATGTGGAGTACCCTTAATGGAAATAGTTACTGAACCATGCATTTATAATGCCGAAGAGGCAGTATCATTTTTAGAAGCATTAAAAAGTCTATTGCTTTATATGGGAATTAGTGAAGCAAGAGGCGATAAAGGACAAATTAGATGTGATGTTAATGTTTCTTTAATGAATGAAAATGATAAAGAATTTGGAACAAAAGTAGAAATTAAGAACATAAATACTTTTTCTAATGTAAAAGCTGCAATTCAATATGAAATAAAAAGACAAAGTGAATTATTAGATAAGGGTGAAAAAATAATTCAAGAAACTAGAAGAGTAGATGAGGAAGGAATAACTCATAGTTTGAGAGAAAAGGTAGACTCTGTAGATTACAAATATTATGTAGAACCAAATATCCCGCCTATGAAAATTACTTCTGAATATTTAGAATCTATTAGAAAAGAAATACCGGAATTACAATATGAAAAAATCAAAAGATATCTTAAATTAGGAATGAATTTAAAAGAAGCAAAATCTTTAACTCGTGAAAAAGAATTATCAATTTATTTTGATAAGTTATATGATTTGGTTGATAATAAAGATACTGCTAAAAACTGGATAGTTTCATATGTGATGGGGGAATTAAATAAATTAAATATTTCTATAGCTGAATATAATATTACTCCCAATATGTTAGCTAATATAATTAATTTGGTTAATAATAATGAGTTAAATCAGTTAAATGCAAAAGAAGTATTAACTGAAGCACAAGATTTAAATAAAGATCCAATTAAAATAATAGAAGAAAAAGGGATAAAGAAAATAAGTAGCAAAGAAGATTTAATAAAATATGTATTAGAAACTATTGAAAGTAATCCTAAAGAATTGAATGATTACTTGAATGGAAAAGAAATGATGGTCAATTTTTTCTTAGGTCAAGTAATGAAATTGACAAATAAACAGGCTAATCCGGTTATAACATTAGAATTAATTAAAGAAGAATTAAATAAAAGAAAATAATTCTTCTTTTTATATGTTAGTCTTTTACCTATACTCTAAATACTCCTTAACATAAAATATAAAAGAAAAGGAGTGACAATTTATGAAGGATTATGGAATGTACCAAGGATATAATGTAGAGGGTGCTGGAGATGTTAACATAACATCCAATCAAGAAATTGAATATAATACACCTGCTAGTGGTACTAATATGAGTGGATGTGTTATGCCTGAAGTGATGGAATGCCCAAAAGAAAGACAAATACATAGAACTATTTGTCATACAGTGCCACATATATGTCCTGTAAACACTAGAATTATAAATCACCATATTTATAAACATATATATAGACCATGTTATACATGCTGTGAAGAAAATGTGGTAGTTAATGAGGATCCTGGCTGCTGTAACATGTTTTAAAACAAAAGAATTATACAATAGATAAAAATATTGTATAATTTTTTTAATATAAAATCGGTTGACAAATGTATAAACAATGTATATACTGATGATGAATGGAGATACTGATATGGAGAGTAAACTTCAAAAATGGGGAAATTCTGGTGGGATTAGGATACCTAGTAGTATTTTAAAATCTTTAAATTTGAAAACTAATGATAAAGTAAATATTTGTGAAGAAAATGACAAAATAATAATTTATAAAATAAAACGTAAGCATTTTACTATTGAAGAAAGAATTGAAGAATACAATAAATTACCTAATGACGAAAAAGGTAGCATTGAATCTTTTGATTGGAAAGAAGATATTGGTTTAGAAAAATGGGATTAAAATACACGCCAAAGCAAGGGGATATTTGCTATATAAATTTTGCTCCTACGAAAGGTCATGAACAAGGTGGATTAAGACCAGCTATTATCATTAGTAAAAATCAATACAATAAATTCACTAATATGGCTATTATATGTCCAATAAGTTCTAATACTAAAAAATTTCCAACTCATTACGAATTAAAAAACACTAAAAAGGTAAAGGGTTCGGTATTATGCGAACATTTAAGAAGCATTGATTTTGAAGCAAGAAAAATAAAATTTATCGAAGAAGCTAATATTTTGGATTTAGAATCAATAATAGATATAATTAGTGGTATTATAGAAATATAAGTAAAATAATTAATTGAATTATACAATAGATAAAAAATATTGTATAATTTTTTTATAGGAGTAAATTATGGCAATAAGTAAAACTGATTTTATTAATTATACTAGGTGTAAAAGATATGCTAATTTGGAAGGAATAAGAAAAGATAAATTAACTTCTAAAATGAGCATTGAAGAATATAAGCGTCAAGAATCTGATGAAGCAATAAAAGATATTCTTAGTAATATGTTTGATGAAGAAGATAATGACACAACTTTTAAAGAAAATAAGCAATTAGAAGCAATGATGGACTATTATAAAGAAGTAGAACTTTTAGCCGCTGATAAAGTTAACAAAATATTTGGTGGTAAAAGTGTATTTAGTGAAGATACATATAAACAAGAATCATTTGATTTTGAATTAAATGGAATTAGGTATATATGTTATACTGATATTTATAATGAAACTGATGAATGTATAAATATAATTGAAGTAAAAGCAACCACTTCAAAAGTTATGTTGGAAACAACTTATGGAAAGGAAAAATATTCTTTATTTACTTGTGATGGTGAAATTTATAAAATTAGCCAATGTATGGATATTAAATATATAAATGATTATGAAAATAAAATAAATGGATTTAAAGATAGATATAGAAAAGGTAAATATATTTATGATTTAGCTGTTCAAAGATACTTTATAAGTAACGATTTAAAAAAACACAATATTAATAAAAAAGTAAATTATTATTTGGCCGTACTCAATCATGAATATGTGTATGATGGATATGTTAAAGATGGTAAAAGAATATATAGAAAAGATGAATTTGGCAATGATATTATAAGTATATTTGATATGAATGATATAACCCTATCTATGATGAATATGATAGAGAGTGAAAGATTATCTTTAGAAAAATATATTTTTGAAGGAACTACTGATCCATGTAAGGTTGGAGTATTTTGTGCATTGAAGAAAAATATTGAATGCAAGTTTAAAAGTATTTGCTTCAAAAATATTCCTTCTTATAATGCAAGTTTTAATTATAAAAGATTTATATCATTTAAAGATGAAAATAATATTATTTATGACAAATATGATTTAGTTAATGATGGATATTATAAGTTGGATGATATCCCAATTAACTGGCTTAAAAATGAAAATCATAAAATACAAAGAGAATGCTATGATAATAATGTTGTGCATGTAAATAAAGAAAAAATTGTATGTGGACTTAATGATATAAAATATCCTATATATCATCTTGATTTTGAAACATTTCCTTGTCCAGTTCCAAGATTTAGAGGTGAAGTTCCATATACTCAAAGTCCTTTTGAATTTTCACTACATATAGAAAGAGAACCTGGGATTTGCGATAAAGAAAAAGATAATTTTGTATTTTTAGCAAGTTCACTAAAAGATGAGCGTGAAGAGTTGGTAAAGGCATTAGTGAGTCATATTGATGGTAATAATGGGACTATGCTTGCTCAAAATGTTGCTTTTGAAAGAAATGTAATTAAACACTTAGCGAAAATATTTCCGGAATACAAAGATAGATTGCTACCAATTAAAGAGAATTCTACAGATTTATTATATTATTTAGATACTAACACTGATTTTTATAAAGCACATGGATTTAGTGAAGAAGAATCTAAAACTATGAATTATTATAATACTAAACAAAGTGGAAGCTTTTCAATTAAAAAAACACTACCATTATTTACTAATTTAAGTTATAAAGATTTAGAAGTTCAAAACGGAACTGAAGCATTAAGCGTATATGCTAATTATGATAAAATGAGTGATGAAGATAAAGAAACTTCTATGAATAACCTTATTGAATATTGCAAACAAGATACTTGGGCAATGGTAGAAATTTTAAATGGATTAAGAGAATTAGTAAAATAAATGTAAAAAAATGTCAAATGAATTGCCACCTTTTAATAAATGAAGTATATTAATAATAGAAGAGGTGAATTTATATGATATATCCATCAATTGATAAGTTACTAAATGTTATAGACTCAAAATATAAATTGGTACATGTGGTGTCAATAAGAGCAAAAGAGATGCTTACAAAACATCATTATCAAATGAAAGACTCAGAGTATAAATCTGTAAAAGAAATAGGAAGAAGTTTGGAAGAAGTAGAAAGAGGTTTAGTTAGAATAAAAGAAAATTAAATCTTTTTTTAGTATGGAGATTTCATGAGAATATTAAAATTTAAAAAAATTGGAATTGATAAATATAAAGTTATTTTTGAAAATAATGAACTCATTTTATATGAAGATATAATTTTAAAATATAATTTAATATCTAAGAATGAAATTAACATAGATGAATTAGAAAATATTTTAGAAGATAATAAATGTGCGGAAATGTATAGTATGTCTTTAAAATACATTTCTATTAGATTAAGAAGTAAAAAAGAAATAGAAAATTATTTATTAAAAAAAGGATATGATATTAATAATATTTATAAGGTAATTAGTAAGTTAGAAGACAGTGGGGTGTTGGATGAAAAAAAATATATAGAGGCTTACATAAATGATTCAATTAATCTTAAAAATATTGGACCATATAAAATTAAAGAAGAATTAATAAAATTGGGCTTTGATGAGAACCAAGTAGATATTAATCTATCTAATATAGAAGAAAATGTATGGATAAATAAAATTAATAATTATATTAGTAAATTAATTAATGGCAGTAAAACACACTCATCTAATATGTTAAGACAAAAAATATTAAATGATTTGTATATTAAAGGATATGATAAAGAATTAATTTATCCGTTATTAGAAAAAATAGTAGTTATTGATAATAATAATATAAAATTAGAATATGAAAAAGCCTATAAAAAGTATTCTTCTAAATATAAAAATAATGAATTGAATAAAAAAATAATTTTATATTTACAAAGAAAGGGATATAATTATTCTGAAATAAAAGAATATCTTTATATTGAATAACAGTTATATTTATTAGTATAAAAATATTAGAAAATATTTCTTGCATAGAAGTAATTCTTATGATAATATTATTTATGGTGATAATATGAAGTATACATTCAAGCAAAAAATATTGCTTATTAATAAAGTGTATGGATTAGTATTCTCATCAAATAAATTTATAAATTAACATCAAAACAAAATGTTTTGATGTTTTTTTTGGAAAGGAGTTTGTGTGAAAAAAAGAAAATTCAAAAGTAAGGAGGAGGTAGGGTACTTACCTGATGAAAAACCACCATTTTTAAAATTGTTACTATATGCTATACAGCAAGTTATTGTAATGTTTCCAGCTACTGTTGCAGTGGCATTAATTACTGGTTTTCAAATATCAACTACAATTTTTGCAAGTGGATTGGCAACAATATGTTTTATATTAATAACTAAGAAAAAGATACCTCTATATTATGGGTCAAGTTTTGCATATTTGACCGCTATTGCAAGCATGGTTATAGCAGAAGGAACTACTGAACAATTAGCGGCATTTAATGCCACTGGTATATTGCCGACAGAGTTAATAAGTTATGCTCAATGCGGAATTATTGCTTCGGGGTTAATATCAATCATTGCTGGATTATTAGTTAAATATTTTGGAAAAAATTCAGTTGAAAAGATTTTGCCACCTACAATAACAGGGTCAATAGCAATAATAATAGGTTTAACTTTGGCTGGTAACGCTTTGAGTGATGCTACACCAAATTTAGCGGTTTCCGGTGCTTTATCAAGTAACTGGGTTTGGGCAATTTCACTAGTGACATTATTATCAACAATTATTTATTCAAAGTATTTAAAAGGTTTCTTAGGTCAACTTCCATTGTTACTTGGAGCTTTAACGGGTTGCGCTGCGGCAGGAATAATTTATTATGCTGGTGACATTAATTTATTTCGAACTATGCCTGAAGTTGCAATAAATGCTGCACTCTGGTCATCGGCACATAATATAATTTCAATTCCAGCATTTAGTTTACCTAAATGGTCTTGGGCATCAATTGTAGCAATAATGCCAATAGCAATAGCAACAATACCGGAATCAACTGCTCATATTTATCAACTTGATGTATGTGTTAATGATTTAGCAGAAAAGAAAAAAAGCAAAAAGAAGTACAACTTAAAAAAATTGCTATCAAGTAATCTAATAGGTGATGGAATATGTGATATGGTATCTGGATTTGTTGGTGGACCAGCTGGGACAAACTATGGTGAAAATATTAGTACAATGGCTATAACAAAAGTATTTTCAGTGCCCGTTTTAATAACAGCAGGAATTATTGCAATGATCGTATCTTGTTTTACTCCATTTATAAAAGTTATATATGGAATTCCTCTTGCGGTAATAGGCGGATTAGAAATATATTTATTTGGCGCTATAGCCGCACAAGGTTTAGCAATAATGATAGATAAAAAGGTAGATATGTTTAATCCTAAAAATATTGCTGTAATCGCAACAATTATGGTAATTGGAATAGGCGGTCAATATGCATTTGGTGGCAATATTTCATTCTTTGGAATGAATATCCCATGTGTGGCTGGCGCAGCAATATTTGGAATAATATTAAATTTGATTCTAAGTATTGGCAAAAAAAGTAAAGTAGTAGCCGAATAAAAGGCAAAGTAAAAGAATCTAAATAATTTAGATTCTTTTTTCGTTTATTTTTTATTGACCAGTAGCGCTATCATATCCACTTTTTAATACACTATCTTTAATAGTCATTTCATATTTTTCTCTTAAAGCAAGTATAGCTTTTGAGTAAAGTGTGGTATCACTAGATAACATTTCTTGTGCAATTGTTTCGATAATAGTATCTTTAACAGTGCTTAATTCTGGTTTATCTTTTTGAGCAGTTTTATATATAATGTGATATCCATATTCGGTTTTAACTGGCGTTTTTGAATATTCACCAACTTTTAAAGCAATAGCCGCTTCCTCAAAAGCACTAGTCATTTTCCCTCTATTAAAGCTTCCTAATGTTCCCCCATTTTTAGCACTAGCTTCATCTTCTGAATATTCCTTAGCAAGTTCTGCAAAATCTTCACCATTATTTAATTTAGTAATGATATCTTTTGCTTTTTTTAATGCTTCTTTTTCTAATGTTGCTTTTTCATCATCAGTCATATCATCAGTTCCTTTGGTTGAAATAAGAATATGGCTTGCTTCAATATCTCCGATTGTCATAGTTTCATAATATTCATTAATTTGCTTATCACTTACTTGTGTTTTAGTCCAATCTGTAATCCATAAGCTTCTTCTATAATTTAAAGCAATATAATCTTCAAATCCTTTTTCAGTACTAATTCTATAATTTTTGCTTACATAATCCATATATTCCATATCAGAACTTTTGGCATATTTCTTTACAGAACTAACAACTTCACTTATGTAACTTTTTTCATCTTTTGTTACTTCATATTCCTTATCTAATAAATATGTGTCAATCATATTGATAAGAGTTTCAGCACCATAAGCATTTTTAAGTTTCTCATATAATTCATCCGAACTAATTGCTTCACCATCTTTAAATGTAACTGCAGCATTTTCTCCATTCTTTAATTTTACATCTCCACAACCCACTAACATAAACATACAAGCTACTATTAATAATAATTTTTTCATAAATCCTCCTCGCATTATTTATCATAACAAAAAAGAATTTAAAATACAATAATAAAGCACTCACACAAAATAAAAACTACCATAAAATAAAAGTGTAAAGAGAAAAAAGGAGGAATGAGCATATGAATACAGGATGCGGATGTAAGAATTCAAATGGGCTTTCAGGAGCAGCTTTTGCACTAGTATTGTTTATTTTATTAGTAATCATATTAGGTGCATTCATTTAATAAGGGAGGTGTATTTAAGTGACTAATTGTGGAGGAAATGTTAATTGTGGCGGTTATGGAAATAGTTTCTTTATAATACTAATACTATTTATCTTACTTGCTATAATTTTCGGAGCTTTCGTGGGATGGTAAAAAAAGAGAAAATTTTCTCTTTTTTATTATCTTTAAAATAAAAAAGATATTTAAAAATGCTATGTTCTAGTGTATAATCTATATTGGAGGATAAGTATGAAAAATAGAGTATATGTAATTGAAGAAAAAGAAAAGGAAAAAGTATTTAAATATAGCATTATAGAATTTTTATTAGGAATAATTATTTATGCATTAATACTTTTAATAGTTAACAATACTTTTAAGGGATTTTATGTTGAATCATTTTGGTGGGCTTTATTAGCGGCCTTAATTATTTCATTATTAAATTGTTCAATAAAACCGGCTTTAGTTTTAATGACATTACCAATTACTTTTTCAACGCTTGGAATATTTTATCCAATAATAAATATGGTAATTTTAAAGATTACAGGATTACTACTTGGAAGTCATTTTGAAGTTAAAGGATTTTGGGTACCTTTCTTTATAGCTATATTTATAAGTATTTTAAGAATTATATTTGATAATTTATTAACTAAGCCTATAATGAGGAACATAAGAAAATGAGTGAAGTTTTAGTAACCATTGGTTCTTTAGAAATTACATGGTATAGTGTACTAATAATTATAGGGTTGATTATCGGTTACTTTGGAGTAATGAGGGAAGCAAAAAGATTTAATATTGATAAAAATTTTATAATAAATATTATTTTTTGGACAGTGATATCTGGCATTATAGGAGCTAGATTATATTATGTAGTATTCAATTGGGATTATTATGGGAATAATCTTATAGAAATTTTAAAAGTATGGAATGGTGGTCTTGCCATACACGGCGGAATAATAGCTGGAATTATTACTATCATTTTCTATTGCAAAAAGTATAAATTCTCATCTGGCAAGATACTAGATTTATTTGCACCTTTCCTATTACTTGCTCAAGCGATAGGCAGATGGGGAAATTTCTTTAATCAAGAGGCGTATGGTTCAATAACTACATATGAGAGATTAAAAGAATTATATGTTCCAGAGTTTGTAATAAATGGAATGTTTATAAACGGCCACTATTATCTACCAATGTTTTATTTTGAATCAATTTGGTGTTTATTAGGAGTTATATTTTTACTCATTATACGAAGAGCAAAAAAGATAAAGAAAGGCCAATTAGCGTGTTTATATTTAATATGGTATTCAATAGGAAGATTTTTTATAGAAATGTATAGAACTGATAGTTTACTTGCTGGAAATATAAGGGTTGCTCAAGTAGTAAGCGTCATTTTATTTTTAGCCGGATTAATTATATTAATTATTAAATCCACTAAAAAGGGAAAAAAAGAATTATATAATGAATAAAAATAATTTTAAATAGGAGGAAACAATATGTATGATTTAATAATAATAGGAATGGGACCCGCAGGAATGAGTGCGGCAGTGTATGCTAAGAGAAGCGGAATGAATGTTCTCATGCTAGAAAAATCAAGCCCAGGTGGACTTTTAAATAAAACTAATATAGTGGATAATTATCTTGGATATGAAAACATTACTGGACCTGATTTGGCAACTAAGATGTTTTTTCATACTCAGGAGCAAGAAGTACCTTATAGAATTGAAGAAGTAGAGGACATAATTATTGAGGAAAATAAGAAAATAGTTATAACTACTGAAGAAGCGTATGAAACTAAAACAATAATAATATGTGGAGGACGTCATCCTAAAAAAGCAGAACTTGATAACGAAGAAGAATTAATTGGAAAAGGTGTGAGTTACTGTGCAGTATGTGATGCTCCACTATATAAAAATAAGAAAGTTGCAATAATTGGTGGTGGAAATTCTGCATTTGAAGAGGGTATATATTTATCAGATTTTGCAAATGAAGTAACAATAATAAATAGAAGTAATGAAGTAAAAGCTGATATGGTTTTGCAAGAGAAAGCTAAAGAAAAAACTAACATTAAGGTTATGTTAAATTCTAGAATAAAGGAAATAAAGACATTAAACGATAGAGTAAGCGGTGCAATATTAGAAAATGGTGAAGTTTTAAATGTTGAGGGAATATTTATCTATGTAGGATATGAACCAAGTACAGGTTATTTATCAAAACTTAATATTTTGACACCTGACAATTACATTGAAGTAGATGAAAATATGATGAGTAAGATAAAAGGAATATATGCAGCTGGAGATATAGTTAAGAAAAATTTATATCAAATAGTGACTGCAGTTTCTGAGGGAGCCATCGCTGCAGTAAATGCAAAAAAGGAAATGAAAGATTATGAGTAAAGTCTTTATTGGTACTTCTTCATATGATACAGTACCGTTTAAATACTTTGATGTAACTAGGAAAGTTGCAAATATTTGCGCTACTAAAGGCTATGATCTTGTATTTGGATGCTGTACAAAAGGATTAATGGGTGAATTATATAAAGAATATTTAAAGTATCTTGATAGAAAAATAACAGCTATTTGCATGAAAGAATATGAGAAAGATATAAACAAGCTTGGAAGAGTTGATGAAGTAAAAACATTTAATAGTACAGTTGAACAAATGAATTATTTTATGGATTGTGATAAACTAATTTACTTGCCAGGCGGATACGGTACACTAACAGAACTTATATACTTAATAAATGCAAAAGTAATAGGAATTCATAATAAAGAAATAATTATAGTGAATTGTTATGGATTTTATGATAAAATATTAGAACATTTTGATAAATTATTAGAAGAAAAATTTATTGCAAATAAAAGTATATATAAAGTGATAAATGAAGTGGAGAACTTAGAAAATATTTTATAGGAGGTAAATATGTTAGTATATGGTAAAAACGCATCAAAAGAAGTACTTAATAGTGAAGTTTTTATTAGAAAAGTCATGATATCTAATGAATTTAGGGATAATGAAATACTTGATTTAATAAAAAAGAGAAAAGTTAATTTGATATACAAAGAAAAAGCTTCACTAGATAAATTGTGTGAAACTAATTCGTATGGTATTGTAATTGATATAAAAGAAAATTTTTATATTGATTTTAAAGAAATATTAAATGATAATGATGCTGAATTTATTGTTATGCTAGACCATATAGAAGATCCTCATAATTTTGGTGCAATTATTAGAACTTGTGAATGTGCTGGGGTAAATTATATAATTATACCAAATAAAGGAAATACAGAAATTAATTCTACTGTAATGAAAACATCAAGTGGTGCTTTAATTAATTCTAAAATAAGTGTGGTTGCTAATCTTAAAAACACAATAGAAATTTTGAAAAAAAATGGGTATTGGATAGTCGGAACTGATGCAAAAGGGCAAGATTATACTAAAATAAATTATGAAGGAAAAGTAGTACTAGTAATTGGAAGTGAAGGGAATGGCCTTAAAGAAATTGTTAGAAGATCATGTGATTATATAGCTTCAATTCCTATGAAAGGTAAAATTAATAGCCTTAATGCTTCAGTAGCTGCTGGTGTAATGATTTATGAAGTGGTAAAGATAAGGAAATAATATGAATTATGCAGAAATAAATGACAATGAGTTGCTATCTTTAATATCAGAAAATAGTGAGGAAGCAAGAGCTGAAATAGTAAAAAAATATACTGGAATAGTATATAAAATAGCCATTAAATATTTTAAACTTGCTAAAACTTTTGGAATAGAAGAAAAAGATTTAATTCAAGAAGGAATGATCGGATTAGCAAAAGCAATAGATACTTACAATGTAAATAAGCAAGTATTATTTTATACGTATGTAACTTTATGTATTGAATCTTCTATAAAGTCAGCTATTAAAATGGCAAGCAGAATGAAATATCAATCATTAAATACTTCCATCTCCTTAGATGAATTATATGAAGCAGAGACTCAAACAATTAATGAAATTATTAAGGATGAGTCACTTGATCCGAGTATTCAATTGCTTGATAAAGAAAATTTAGAAGAAATATTAGAGCTTTCGCAAGAATTATTAACACCTTCAGAATTGGAAATATTAAAATTAAAAGTAGAAGGATATTCAAATAAAGAAATATCAATAAAAACAAGTAAAAATAAAAAAAGCATAGAAAATACTATGTTTAGAATAAAGCAGAAGTTAAAAATGTATTTAAAAAAGTAAGTTTACTTATTTAAAAGTTTACTTACTTTTTTGTTTTGTTTAACAAGTTCATCTTTTATTTCAGTTAACAACATAATATCTTCTGGCGTCTTTTTCTTTTCTTCTTTTTTATGTGTCAATTTATTGACTGCCTTAACTAACATAAATATTGAAAAAGCAATTATAAAGAAGTCAATGACATTTTGTATAAATTTACCATAGCTTATTACTGAAGAACCTATTGTAAAGCTTAAAGATGTAAAATCTAATCCACCACTAATAGCTCCTATTAAAGGCATTAAAATATTTTCTACTAGTGATGTAACAATTTTATTAAAAGCAGCACCTACAATAACACCAACAGCTAAGTCTATTACATTACCTCTTGAAATAAATTTTTGAAATTCTTTTATCACTTTATCACCTCTAGATAAAGATACCACATATTTACAAATAAAAAAAGGATTTCTCCTTTAATTATTTATAAACTGCAGATTTGTCAAATGCTAGAATTGCCATAAATATATAAGGCAAAAAGATAAGGCCAATACCAAAACCATCAGATTTTCCAAATTTACGTGCTAACTTGAATAGTGCAATTAGTTCAATGATACAAACTGCAATCCATCCTAGTATTGGAATTAAAATAAGTAGTGATAAAGCACCTTTCATTCCTGAAATTTCAAGTAAAATCCAAAGATTATAAACAGGAATAATTGAAGCCCATCCTGGTTTACCAGCTTTCTTGAATACTATCCACAAACAAACGATAAAGAATATTGATATTAATGAACTGAAAATTGTGGAACCAGTACTCATTTTAAACATGCTTTCATATGCAGTTAGATCAGTAGTAGAGTAAACATCTCCGTACATTTTCGATACCTCCTATTGTAATTATACTATAAATTTTTAAAAAATTATAGATTAGTTGAGAAATTTAAATAAATTTTATATAATAATATAAGAAAGTTGAGAATAAAATGGTTCAAAAAAAATTGAATAAGAAAAAATTAGCTGCAGCTTTGATATCACTTTTTCTAATAATATTTTTTATAATATTTTCATGTCTTTTAGCTAAGAAAAAAAATAGTATAGAATATAAGTTAGAAACTATAGGTTATATTAAACAAGAAGTTGAATATATAAAAAAGGAATTTAATGAGAGTGAAATATCTGAGTTACTAAAGTTAGAATATGATGAAAACATTATTGGATTATCAAAAGAAGAATATTTTAGATTTGATAAACTTGATGAGTATTTGAAATTTTATAAACAAACAAAAAATATAACTTTGAGTAGCGTTATAACTAAAGTAAATACAAAAACGACAATGGATTTTTATGATGAGATATTGGATACAGATACTTCAAAGAATGAATTAATGGCTGTTAACAAAGTATATAAGTTAAGTGAAGAATATGTACCTGAAGATTTAATAAAAATATCAAGTGCATATGCTTATAGCGAAAAGTATATTAGCAATTCTATTTTACAGAGTGTTATGGATTTAATAGATGCTGCAAATGAAGAAGGTATAAAATTAATAGTATCTCAAGGATATAGGAGTTATCAAGCTCAAGAAAAAGCATATAATAGTTACAAATTAAATCATGGAATACGTGAAGCGGATATTGAAGTGGCTAGAGCAGGGCATTCTGATTATCAGACAGGACTGGCTTTAGTAATTGAACCTTATAAAAGTTTATCAAATATAGAAGAAAGTGAAGAATATAAATGGTTAAGTGATAATGCACATCTTTATGGATTTATTAGAAGATATCCTAAAGATAAGGAAGATATTACTGGTTTTAAGTATGACCCATGGAGACTTAGGTACGTAGGAACTGAAGCAGCGACATTTATACATAGTAAAGATATAGCATTTGAAGAATACTATGGATATAAATTTTAGGGAGGTTTTATGAATAAAAAAATAGTGGTTTTGGGTGGTGGCACTGGTATGAGTGCTTTACTAAAAGGTTTAAAACAATTTCCTGTTAATATTTCGGCAATCGTGTCAGTATCGGATGATGGAAGAAGTACTGGAAGGCTTAGGGAAGAGTTTGGAATTCCCGCGGTAGGAGATGTTAGAAAAGTAATAGTCGCATTATCGGAAACAGAGCCATTGGTTGAGGAATTATTTGATTATAGATTTGAAACTGGCAGCGGTTTAAGTGGCCATGCGGTAGGTAACTTACTTTTAACAGCTTCCTCAAACATAACAGGTAATTTATCTGATGGAATAGAAGCATTATCTAAAATATTAAAGTTAAAAGGGAAAGTTGTTCCATTAACTGAAGACAATGTTCACCTAGTTGGAAAAATGAAGGATGGACAAATTATTGAAGGAGAACATAATATAACTAAGGCTAAAAAACAAATAGCAAAAGTTTATTATAAGGAAAAAGCAAAGGTATCACCGGGAGCTTTAACTGCTATTAAAGAAGCAGATTTAATAATACTTAGTATGGGTAGTGTTTTTACTAGCGTTATACCTAACTTGATTTGTAAGGAAATTATAGATGAAATTGATAAATCAAACGCACCTATAATGTATACATGCAACATGATGACACAACCTGGTGAAACTGATAATTTTAAAGTAAGTGATCATATAAAATTATTAAATAGTTATTTAGGCAAAAGGAAAATAAACGTAGTAGTTGCAAATAACAAGAAAATAGATTCTAAAATTAAAAAAAGATATGAAACGTTAGAACAAAAAGATCAAGTTTATTTAGATAAGAAAAATATAAGCATAGATATTATTGAAGATGATTATTTTACACTAGAAAATAATTTGATAAGACACGATTCGTTAAAATTAAGCCTAAGCATATTTTGGTATATAACAAGAAAAATTAGGTGAAATGGTTGACAATACTGCAGGATTTTGCTAAAATTATCATGCTTGATTAATTTCAAGTGCCTACCATGGGGAATTAGCTCAGTTGGCTAGAGCATCTGCCCTGCACGCAGAGGGTCGCAGGTTCAAGTCCTGTATTCTCCACCAAATTGTTTATAAAGCCTTTATTTAAGGGCTTTTTTATTTGCATAATTTTAAAAGAGTAAGAGAACTATTAACTACAATAAATTAATAATATATAATTTGTTTAAGAGGTACAATATGAATATAAAAGATGAGAAAAGAGCAGTAGAACTAGAATATAATCTAATATGTGATTTTATAAAATTAAGACATGAGTTAGGTATAACTCAAAAAGAAATGGCTAATGCAAGTGGGACTGTTAGAGAAATAGTTGGAGTTTTAGAAAACAGAAAAAAACACCCTCAAATAAACACATTAATAAGAATATTAGAACCATTTGGGTATACATTATCAATTACAAAAATAAAGGAGGATATTAATGAACGAAATAATAAAAAAGAAAAATAATAAAACATTTGAGGATATAAAACATATTGATGAGAATGGATTTGAATATTGGAGTGCCAGAGAATTGCAAGTATCGTTAGATTATACACAATGGAGAAGATTTGAAGAAACTATAAATAGGGCTAAGGAAACCTGCAAAAATAGCAATTATAATGTTAATGAACATTTTGCCAATGCCGGCAAATTGTCTAAACGTGCTAATAATGCAAAAGTAGTAATTAGTGATTATATTTTATCTCGTTATGCTTGTTATCTAATAGTACAAAATGGAGATTCAAGAAAAGAAGTTATTGCTTTAGGC
>CAZLNV010000008.1:0-11702 GCA_964561095.1 uncultured Muribaculaceae bacterium
TGATATTTACCCATAACATCTCCCACAATTCTTGCACTTTTTTTATGGGTTTTATCTGGTGTATATCCTGATTCATACATTGAGTATAAAATTCTTCTATGTACTGGTTTTAATCCATCTCTTAGATCTGGTAATGCACGTGAAACAATAACACTCATAGAATATTTTAAGAATGAATCTTTTATTTCATTTACTATATTATTTTCTTTTAATCTATCCATTTTTAAACCTCCTATATATCCAAATTCTCTACATATGTAGCATTTTGTTCAATAAATTCACGTCTAGGTGCTACTTCTTCACCCATTAATTTAGAGAATGTTTCATCTGCTTCTATTAAATCTGTTACAGTAATTTTTCTCAATACTCTTGTATTAATATCCATTGTAGTTTCATTTAACTCTTCTGCATCCATTTCACCAAGGCCTTTCATACGTAGAATGTCATATTTTGTGTTTGGAGATAATGTTGATAAGTATTCATCTCTTTCCTCAGGGTCTAAAACGTATTTTATATTTTTTCCGTGTTTTATACAAAAAAGTGGTGGTTGAGCAGCATACACATGACCAGCTTCAACAATTGGCCTAAAAAACCTGTAAAACAATGTTAATAACAATACTCTTATATGATCTCCATCAACATCTGCATCCGTCATTATTATTATTTTGTGATATCTTAATTTTTTAATATCAAATTCTTGTCCAATTCCTGTTCCAAAAGCTGTAATAATTGTTCTTATTTCTTCATTTGAAAGAGCCCTATCCATTCTTGCTTTTTCTACATTTAAAATTTTACCTCTTAATGGTAATATAGCTTGAGTCATTGAGTTTCTACCTTTTATAGCACTTCCTCCAGCCGAATCCCCTTCGACTAGAAATATTTCTGATACCGAAGAATCTTTATCTTTACAATCTACAAGTTTTCCACCAAAATTAACTACATCTAAATCGCTTTTTCTGCGTGTTAATTCACGAGCTTTTTTAGCAGCTAATCTTGCGCGAGAAGCCATCATACACTTTTCTACAATTATTTTTCCTTGATCAGGATTCTCAAGTAAAAATTTTTCTAATCCTTCACCAAAAATAGTATTTGCTATTTTTCTTACTTCGACATTACCTAATTTAGTTTTTGTTTGGCCTTCAAATTGGGGATTAAGATGTTTACAAGAAATTATCATTGTAAGACCTTCTTTAATATCATCTATTGTTAAATTATCATCTTTATCTTTCAATAAATTAACTTTTTTTGCATAATTATTAATAACTCTTGAAAGTGCCGTCTTTACACCTTCTTCGTGCGTTCCACCTTCTATTGTATTAATATTATTAGTAAAAGAAAATGTTGATGAATTATATCCTTCATTATATTGCATTGCTACTTCTATTTCTATATCTCCATCTTTTCCATCTACATATATAATATTTTCATGAATTGGTGTCTTTACTTTATTTAACATTTGTACATATTCAATAATCCCACCATTGTATAAAAATTCTTCTTTCTTATTTATTCTTAAATCAGCCAAAATAATTTTTAATCCTTTATTTAAAAATGCTAATTCTTTGGCTCTATGTTCCAATGTATCAAATTTAAATTCAGTAGTTTCTTCAAAAATTTCAGAATCCGGTTTGAAAGTTATTGTTGAACCTGTTCTAACTGCTTCACACTCACCTATTACCTTTAAAGGTTCTACTGAATGACCACCTTTTTCAAATCTTTGAAAATATATTTTACTATCTTTATAAATTGTTACTTCTAAATATTCGCTTAATGCATTTACTACTGAAGCACCTACTCCATGAAGTCCACCACTTACTTTATAACCTTTCCCACCAAATTTTCCACCAGCATGAAGTATGGTAAAAATAGTTTCAACTGTTGAAATACCTGTCTTAGGGTGTATTCCGGTAGGAATGCCTCTTCCATCATCTTTTACAGTAACACTACCATTTTTATTTATTGTTATTTCTATATCATCACAATAACCAGCTAAAGCTTCATCCACTGCGTTATCTACAATTTCCCACACTAAGTGATGAAGTCCTCTCTCACCAGTAGTTCCTATATACATTCCAGGTCTTTTACGAACAGCTTCTAATCCTTCTAATACCTGTATGGTATTTTCATCATAATTATTATTTTCCATTTTTCTTTTCCTCCCGTATTTTTATAATATTTATGTCCTTTAAATCCTTAATTTTTATATTATTTAAATCTGTAGTTGTAATAAATGTCTGATACTTTTTATTTAATAGTTTAATAACTTTTTTTTGATTAATTTCATCCAATTCACTAAATAAATCATCTAAAAGTAATATAGGTTTTATATTATAATCATTATCTAAAACTTTTATCTCCGATAATTTTAAAGATAATAATATTAATTTTTGAATACCTTGAGATGAATAATTTTCTGCATTTTTATTATTATGAATAAATTCAAAATCATCTCTGTGTATTCCTATATTAGTGATACCTAATATAATTTCTTTAGTTCTCTGTTTTTTTAATAATTTTATCAATTCTTCTTTGCTTTTTTCAAAAAAATCAGAATTATATTTAATATATATATTATCTTCTTTTTTAAATTTAATAAAATATCCATTAATATATTTATTAACACTTTGAATATATTTTGATCTATATTTACAAATTTCTATTCCTATTTCTACTAATTTTGCATCAAGAATATCTAAATATTTTGAATCCATATTATTATTTAAATTAATTTTTTTTAAATAATCATTTTTATTTTTAATTAATTTATTATAATCATTTATAAGTTTTATGTAGTTTTTACTAGTATTAGATATAACTATATTTAAATAATTTCTTCTAATATTAGGACTATCTTTTATTAATCTTATATCATCAGGTGAAAAAAGAATTACTGAAAATTGACAAATATAATCACTCAGTTTTTTTAAAATTTCATTATTTATTTTAGCTTTTTTTTCTTTTCCATTAATAATAAATTCTAATTTTTTAGTTTTATTATTTTCTTCTATGTTTATTTTAATTTTTAAAAATTTTTCACCTTCTTTTATTAAATAATTATCATAATAGGACTTAAAAGATTTTCCTAAAGAACCAAAATAAATACTTTCTATTATAGAAGTCTTACCTACACCATTTTTTCCTATAATAATATTAACTTTTTTTAATTTTTCTAGTTTTATTTTACTAAATTTTCTAAAATTTGATAATTCTAAATTTGTAATATTCATTTTTAACCTCTTTTAAAATGATTTTAAGAAAAATTAATATAAGTATGTACTCCTATACCTACTTTTAATTATATCACAAAATTGCTTTTATTTCATTATATTTTATTAAATTATAAAAAAATAAGTATATATACTTATTTTTCTAATTTTTTCTGTCTTTCTTCTAATAAATATTTTAATCTACTTGCTCTAAATATTTGATTTGTTAAAGAACCATAAGAAATATCAAGATTTAGAATTGATCCATTTTTAAATATTATTTTTGATGTACCAACATTTTTACCTTTTTCATAATTTAATATATTATTCAAAGATATCCAAATACAATCTGAATTTCTAGGAGAAGTAGTAGGAAAAAATATAATTTTGTTAGTATCTTCAATTATTATTGGAGACTTGTGTGTTATTCCTGAAATATTTTTTGTTCCTTTATATCTTCCTTCATATGTACTTCCAAAATATTCGCAACTATGTTCAATAACACTAAAAGATTCAGATTCAATAAAATATTCATTTTCTTGTTCTATTATTTTACTATTGTTTGAATTTAAAGGTATTATTGCTAAAGTATCATTATTAATTTCATATTTCATAAAAATTTCACCTCCTTTTTTTAAAAATTGTTTGTATTATATCATCTATAAAGTGAAAATTTTGTCGAAATAAAAACTAAAGTCACACTTTTTTTACTTTAGTTTTTATTTTTTAATAAGTCATTATTGGTAATATTAATTGAATTAAATTTCCATTATCATTTTCTTTTATAATAATAGGTTTTATTTGTCCATTTAAATATAATTTTATTGTTTCACTATTAAATGTTTTCAAAGCTTCTAATAAATATTTAGAAGAACAAGAAATTTTTATTTCACTATTTTTTGGATTATTTATTTCCATAGTTTCTTCTACTTTACCTATTTCTGCACTTGAGGAATTAATAATAAGTTTATTTTTGTTAATAGATATTTGAATAGTATTTTTTTCTTTAGCTTGAGTTAATAATGAAGCTCTATCTATCATACTATAAAATTCTAATGTATTAACTTCTACCTCTATATTAAAAGTTTTAGGTACAAAGTTATCTGTATTTGGATATGTTCCATTTAACAAACTTGATTGAAATAAAATATTGTTATATTTAAATAATATTTTATTATTAAATACGTGAATATCTATATTTTCTTCTTCTTCTATTATTTTTACTAATTCTATTATATTTCTAGATGGAATCACAATATTAATATTTTCTTCTACTGATATAGGAATCTCTATTATTTTTTTAGATAATCTATATGAATCTGTTGCTACACATTCTAATATATTACCTACTATTTTAAGATTTATTCCTGTTAATAAAGGCCTACTTTCTTGCATAGAAGTAGCAAATAAAGTTTGATTCAATATTTCTTTTAAAATATTACTAGATATAGTTATAGGATTATTATTTTCTTTTAATTCTATTTTTGGAAATTCATTAATAGGAAAACAATTTAAATTATATTTTGAATTTTTTGTAGATATAATTGCTTTATTTCCATCTATTTCTTCTATATATATAATTTCATCTGGTAATTTTCTTACTATATCTAATAAATATCTTCCATATATAATTATTTTACCTTCTTCTATTATTTCTTTAATATTTTTTTTATCTATATATGTTTTAATTGTTATATCATTATTAGTTGCACTCATATATAAACCTTGTTTTGTTAAATTAAATTCTATTCCATTTAATACAGGAATTATATTTTTAGTTGACATAGCTTTTGATACAGAATTTAAATTTTTTAATAAAACATCTTTTTCAATTTTTAATTTCATTATTATTTCCTTCTTTCTTTTTTTATATTAATACTAATAATAGTGTTAATAATGTTAATAATTAAATGTATCCTTTTATTTAAGGTAAATTTTATAAATAATACTTGTTAACAAATAAATTTTTATTCACTTATCTTTGCTTTTATTTCTATTATAATATTACCAAGTTGTTTATTTGTTTGCAAATCTCTTTTAATTTTTTCATATGAATGAATTGCAGTAGAGTGATCTCTGTTTCCAAATTCTGCTCCTATTCTTACATAACTTTCATCTGTCATTATTCTTGCTAAATAGAAAGCTATATGTCTTGCTTCAGTAATAGGTCCATTTCTTTTTTTACCTTTTATATCATCTATTGATAAATTAAAATAGTTGGCAACACATTTTTGAATTTTTGCAATAGAATTAGGTGTATAAAGTCCAGAATTTGTATATTCTTTTAACGCTTCTACAGCTTCTTCTAATGTTAATTTAGGAATATTGAAAATAGCCTGATAAGCACATAACCTAGTTATAAAACCTTCTATATTTCTAACATCACTTCCACAATTAGAGGCTACATAATTAATAATATCATCATTAAGTTCAATAACTAAGTCAGTATTTTTAATTTTATTTTTAATAATATTTACTTTTAAATCATAATCTGGAGGACTAATATTAACTTTTAATCCCCAATTGAATCTTGTTTTAAGTCTATCTTCTAATAGTTTTAAATCATCAACGGATTTATCAGAACATATAATTATTTGTTTTTCATTATCATATAAAGAATTAAAAGTATTTGTGAATTCTTGTTGTGATTTGATAGCTCCACCTAAAAATTGTATATCATCTATCATTAAAACATCTATATCTCTATATTTTTTTCTAAATAATTCTATATAACTTAGATTATCTTTGGAATTATCATCCTTTTTATACATCAGAATTAAATCATTAACAAATTGTTCTGTAGTAATATATAAAACTTTTTTATCTGAATTACTTATAATATAATTCCCAATAGCGTGCATTAAATGAGTTTTTCCTAATCCACTATTTCCATATAGAAATAAAGGATTATAAAGTTTTCCAGGTTTTTGAGCAACGGCTAAAGATGACGACACTGCAAGTTTATTAGAATCTCCAACAATATATGTATCAAATGTATATTTAGGATTAAAATTACTATAATATTTATATTTTTCACTAAGAGTAACATCTTCTATTTCAATAATATTATCTATATCATTATTAGCTTCTTTTTTCTCAGTAGTTATTTCTTTAAAATTAAAATTACTATTAATTTCTAAAATAATATCTTCTATTAAATCATTATATGTATTTAATAAATGATTTTTATTAGCTTCATGTGGAGAAATTAAATAGATATCATAATTATCAATATAAAAATCAATATCTTTAAACCAGGTATTAAAAGTAGAAGCAGAAACTTTACTAGAAATAATACTTATAAATTTAGTTTTAAACTCTGTGATATCCATAAAACCTCCTTTAGTAATGTTATTAACTTTATTTTAGTGCAAAGTATATAAAAAGAAAAGCACTAAAAATTATTAACAATACTTATTAACAAGTTATTCACATTTAAAACCCTTTACATTCTAATAAAGCAACAGTTATTAACAATATTAACAAAATTTAAATAAACATGTTTATAAATTTATTAACATTTAATGTTAACATTGTTAAAATAAAAATTGACAATTTCTATTCTATTGTTTATAATCTATTGTGTCAAGCAAAAATATAAAAGATTTGGAGGAAAAATTAATGAAAAGAACATTTCAACCTAATAATAGAAAGAAAAGTAAAACACATGGATTTAGATCAAGAAAAGATTCAAATGTTTTATCAGACAGAAGACAAAAGGGAAGAAAATTATTAGCAAAATAAATACTACTTTTAATTAAGTAGTTTTTTTTGTATAATTAGAGAAGGAGTTATAATGAAAAAAGAATATATATTAATTAAAAATGAAGATATATTAGGTGTAATAAGAACTGGCAAAAAAAATAATTTTAGTTTTTTTAATATATATAGAAAGAAAAATAATTTAATACATAGTAGATTTTGTGTAAGTGTAAGTAAAAAAATTGGGAACGCAGTAGAAAGAAATAAATTAAAAAGGCAAGTAAAAGATATAATAAGTAAAAATTTATCTACAAATTGTGAAGATTATGTTATAATACTCCATAGTTCATTTAAAGAACTACCATATATTGAAAAAAAGAAAGAAATATTGAAAGGAATAGAGTAATGAAAAAGAAAATTATAATAGTAATATTAGGAATTTTACTAATATTTACAGGATGTACTAAAAGAGTCACATTAACAAATGATGAAGGCAAACCAGGGAAAAGTTATGTATCTAATATTTTGTGTAAGCCAACAGATCAAAAAACAATAGATATATATGAGAAAAATGAAGAAAAAATTAAGGTCAATCTTGAAAAATTACCTGAATGTAAAGAATATAAAATAAATTCAGGAGGGTATGAGGGATTATGGACATCTATATTTGTTAAACCATTAGCATGGGCCATTATAAAAATAGGTTTATTTGTAAAAAATTATGGTTTAGCAATAATGATAGCCGCTTTAATTTTAAGAGCAATTTTATTTCCATTTTCAAAAAAATCAACAATGCTTAGTGAAAATATGAAAAAAGCAAAACCAGAATTAGATAGACTTGAAAAAAAATATGAGAATAAGACAGATAAACAAGCAACAATGATGAAAAGTCAGGAAATGATGGCAATATATAAAAAATATAATATTAGTCCACTTTCAGGATGCTTATTTGCATTTTTACAATTACCTATATTCTTTGCTTTTTTAGAAGCAATTTATAGAGTACCAGTACTATTTGAAGGAAAATTTTTAGTATTTAATTTAGGTACTACTCCTTGGGAAGGAATTAAATCAGGAAATTATTTTTATATAATTTTGATTCTACTTATAATAGCAACAACTTATTTCTCAATGAAAAATGCAAGTGCATCAATAGATGATGCTCAGGCAAAGCAAATGAAAACTATGAATAATTTCATGATAATATTTATATCATTTGCATCATTTTCACTTCCTACTGCTATAGCTTTATATTGGATAGTATCCAGTGGATTTACGGTAATACAAAACATATTATTAAAAAAATTAAATTCAAAGGAACCTAAATTAAAGAAAGCAAAAGTTAAAAATAAGTAGGAGGTTACATGGAAAAGTATAAATTTGAAGGCAAAACAGAAACAAACTTATTAGAAAAAGCTTGTGAAGAATTAAAAGTAACAGAGGAAGACATAATTTACAATATATCCGAGGTAAAACAAGGATTATTAAAAGGCAAAAAATATGTATTAGAAATAATAAAAATAAAAGAACTTGCAGATTATGGTAAAGATCTTATTAATGATTTTTTGATAGGTTTTAACTTAAAGGGAAATATAGAAGTTAAAATAAGAGATAAGGGAATAACATATAAAATATATACAGATAATAATGCAATATTAATAGGTAAAAGAGGACATATATTAGAGTCATTGCAAACATTTATTAAACAAGCAATATTTAATCATACAAGTATATATGTAAATATAATAATAGATGTAGAAAATTATAAAGAAAAGCAAGTATATTTTTTAGAGAAAAAAGTAAAAAAATTAGCTAGAGAAGTAACAATATCAAAAATGGATATTAAATTAGATCCAATGAATTCATACGATAGAAGAGTAGTACACAATGCTTTATCTGGATTTGAATATATTGAATCAACTAGTGAAGGTGAAGAACCAAATAGATATGTTGTTATTAAATATAAAGATAAGAATAAAAATAATAAAGACACCAAATAAGGTGTTTTTATTTACTTCATCGTTCAAAAATGTTATAATCTAACCCGATGAAAGGGGTATTTATGGACAGCACTATCGCAGCAATTTCAACTATAGTAGGTGAATCAGCTATCAATATTATAAAAGTAAGTGGTAAAGATTCAATAAGTATAGTTAACAAAATATTTAGAGGAAAAGATTTAATCAAAGTTGATAGTCATACAATTCACTATGGTTTTATTATGGATGACAATGACAAAGTCGATGAAGTGCTGGTGTCAATATTTAAAGCTCCTAAGACATATACAAAAGAAGATATGGTTGAAATTAATTGCCATGGCGGTATTGCTGTAACAAATAAAATATTAGAATTAGTTTTAAATAATGGGGCTATCATGGCTCAACCTGGCGAATTTATTAAAAGAGCTTATTTAAATGGAAGAGTAAACTTAATAGAAGCAGAAGCAGTAAGTGATTTGATAACTGCTAAAACAGAAGTAGCTAGAAAAATAGGAATAAAAGGTATAACAGGTGAATCATCTAAAATGATTAAAAATTTGAGGGAAGAATTATTATCAATAATAGCAAATATTGAAGTAAATATAGATTATCCTGAATATGAAGATGCCCTAGTAGTAACAAATAGATTATTAAAAGAAAAATTATCTTTGATAAAAAAAAGTATAGAAAATATTATTGAAAAGAGTAAAAATCAAATATTACTGAAAAATGGTATAAGTGTAGCTATTGTAGGAAAACCAAATGTAGGAAAAAGTAGTCTTTTAAATAGATTAATAGATGAAGATAAAGCAATAGTAACTAATATAGAAGGGACAACAAGAGATATTGTAGAAGGATCAATAATATTAAATGGAATAGAAATCAAATTTATTGATACCGCAGGTATAAGAAAAACAGATAATGAAGTAGAACAATTAGGAGTAAACAAAAGTTATAAAGTAATAGATAATTCGGATTTAGTATTATTAGTAATATCTGCAGAAGAACAAATATCTGATGAAGAATTAAAATTATTAAAAAGTATAAATAATAAAGAAATATTAATAGTTATCAATAAATCTGATAAAAGTAAAATTGTCGATATGACTGCTTTGAATAATTATAATAAAGTTTATACAACTTGCGTAGAAGAAAATGGTATAAATAGTTTAAAAGAAGAAATTGTAAAAATGTTCAAATTAAATAAGATAAATACAAATGATTATACTTATTTATCAAATAGTAGACAACTATCTATATTGAAAGAGTGTTCAAATATTGTAAAGGATATAGAAAAAGAAATAAAGGAAGAGGTATCAATAGATTTAATAGAAATTGATATAAAAGCTTTGTGGGATAAATTAGGTGAAATATTAGGTGAATCTTATAAAGAAGATTTACTTGATAAAATATTCTCAAAATTTTGTTTAGGAAAATAAGGAGTCATTATGGATTATGATGTAATAGTAGTTGGTGGTGGTCATGCAGGGTGTGAAGCCGCTTTAATATGTGCCAAAATGAATAGTAAAACTTTGTTAATAACAAGCAATATTTATAATATTGCTGATATGCCTTGTAATCCATCAATTGGTGGATCAGCTAAAGGAATAGTAGTAAGGGAAATAGACGCATTAGGTGGAATAATGGGTGAAGTAGCCGATAAAACTCATATTCAAATAAAATTTTTAAATAGTAAAAAAGGACCTGGTGTGAGATCATTACGATGTCAGGCTAATAAAAAATTATATTCAAAAGAAATGATAAAAAATTTAAGAGAAAATAAAAATATAAATATAGAAGAAGATTTAGTAAAAGAATTAATCGTAGAAAAAAAAGAAGTAAAAGGCATTATAACTGAAAATAATAGAACAATATACTCTAAAAAAGTAATATTAACAACTGGAACTTATTTAAATTCAGATATAATGAGGGGTCATGATAAATATAAAGGTGGTCCTCATGGTGAAGCAACGTCTCTATATTTAAGTAAAAATTTAGAAGATAATGGATTAAAAATAATAAGACTTAAAACAGGAACACCTCCTAGAATAGACGGAATAACAATTGATTATAAAAAAGTTAAAATTGAAAAAGGTGATAATAAATTATTAACATTTAGCAATTTTTATAAAGCGTCATATAAATTAAAAAATCAAATACCTTGTTATCTAACCTATACAAATCTTCAAACTCACAAAATCATTATGGATAATTTAGGATTGTGTGCTTTATATAGTGGTATGATAAAAGGAGTTGGGCCTAGGTATTGTCCTTCAATAGAGGATAAAATAGTTAAATTTAGTGATAAAGAAAGACATCAAATATTTTTGGAACCAAACGAATTAGAAACAAATGAAATATATGTTGGAGGTTTTTCAACTACAATGCCAGAAAATTTACAAATAGAGTTACTTCATACAATAAAAGGGTTAGAAAACTGCAAGATAACTAAATATGGATACGCCATTGAATATGATGCAATTGATCCCACAGAATTAAATTTATCATTAGAATCTAAAAAACTTAAAAATCTTTATACAGCCGGACAAATAAATGGTACAAGTGGCTATGAAGAGGCAGCCGCACAAGGACTTCTAGCCGGAATAAATGCATCGTTGTCTATTCAAAATAAAGAAGCATTAATACTTAAAAGAAATGAAGCATATATAGGTGTTTTAATAGATGATTTAATAAATAAAGGGGTAACAGAACCTTATAGATTGTTAACATCTAGAGCTGAATTTAGATTATTATTAAGGCATGATAATGCGGATATAAGATTAACAGAAATAGGACATAAAATAGGTTCAATTGA
>CAZLNV010000008.1:11802-20926 GCA_964561095.1 uncultured Muribaculaceae bacterium
ATTAAATATAAAGGGTATATTGATAAAACAAATAAAGAAGTAGAAAGAATGTTAAATTTAGAAAAAAAGCAAATACCTCTAGATATTAATTATGAAAATGTAAAAAATATAGCAACAGAAGCAAAACAAAAATTTAGTTTAATAAGACCTCTTACAATAGGTCAAGCATCTCGTATAAGCGGGGTTAATCCATCAGACATTTCAATGTTATTAATATATTTAAAGAAGGAGTATCCTAATGAATAAAGAAGAATTTATAGAGTATTGTTTTAAATTAAATATAAATATAACAGAAGAAATAATTAAAAAACTAGATACTTATTGTGAATTATTGAATATTTGGAATAATAAATTTAATTTAACAACAATATTAGAAAAAGAGGATATATATTTAAAACATTTTTATGATTCGTTATGCATAGTAAAAACAAATTTAATAGAAGATAAAGATATTAGTATTTGTGATTTTTGGACAGGTGCTGGATTTCCAGGCATAGTTATTAAAATAATTTATCCAAATATAAAATTAATTTTAATAGAATCTAATGGTAAAAAGTGTATGTTTTTGAGCGAAGTAATAAAAGCATTAAAATTAGAAAATGTAGAAATTATTAATGAAAGAACAGAAGAATATGGTAAAAAGAATAGAGAATTATTCGATATAGTGACATGTAGAGCAGTTTCAAAATTAAAAATCATAAGCGAACTCGCAATACCACTATTAAAAGTTAATGGTTACTTTGTTCCTTTAAAATCAAGTGTTGCTGAAGAATTAGAAGAAAGCAAGTATATATTAAAAGAATTAAATTCAAAACTAGAAAACATTATTTCTTATGAGTTACCTATAGAAAATTCAAAAAGAAGTATTATTGTTATCAAAAAAACAGGTAAAACAGATAATAAATATCCTCGCGAATATAAAAATATAATAAAATAAAAATTACAATGCTATAATTGTAATTTTTTTAATCTTATTATTAATGGTTATATAAAATATTTTTATTTTAAATTAATAGAACTTGAAATAAATATTAAAATAGTTTAAAATAAATATAGAATAAAGAATAGTAGGTGATTTTTGTGATAGGAAATAAAGAAGTTCAAAGTATATCAATTGAAGATATAATACCAAATAGGTTTCAACCTAGATTGGCATTTGGAGAAAGAGAGTTAAATGAACTTTCAGCTTCAATTAAACAGCATGGAATTATATCACCTTTATTACTTAGAAAAATAGGAAATAAATTTGAGATAATTGCTGGCGAGAGAAGATATAAGGCAGCTACAATGGCTGGACTTAATAATGTTCCTGCAATAATTCTTGAAACAGATGATAATACAAGTGCAGAAATAGCGATAATAGAAAATATTCAAAGAAAAGATTTAACCGCTATAGAAGAAGCACAGTCTTATAAAAAATTGTTGGATAAGGGTAACACGCAAGAAATGATAGCTAAAAAATTAGGCATAGCTCAATCAACAATAGCTAATAAACTTAGATTATTAGCCTTACCAGAAGAAGTTCAAGAAGCACTGCTTAATAACAAAATATCAGAAAGACATGCTAGAAGTTTATTAAGATTAAATAGCGTGGAGAAACAAATAGAATTATTAAATAAAATAGTCAATGAAAAATTAACAGTCAGAGAAACAGATGAAGAAATAGATAAACAACTAAATTCAAATATTCAAATAGAAGAATTAAAAACATCTATACCTGTAATTGAAGAAGAGGAAATATTTGAAATAGATGATAATGAACCTACAAATCAAAAAGAAGAAGAAATAGATATATTAAAGCCGTTTAGCGAGCAAGAAGATTTTGAGCAAAAGTTAATTAATCCTATAGAAGAATTTGATGAAATAGAAGTACAAGAAAAACCAATAATAATTGAAGAAAACAAACAAGATTTTTTAGGAGCAATTAATAAAACAAGAGATTTTACAAACAAATTAGAAAAAGAAGGTTTTAAAGTGTCAACCGAAGAATTTGATTTTGAAGACATGTATCAAATAGTTATTAAAATTAAAAAGGATGAATAATCCTTTTATTTTTTTGCTACGTGTTTTATAATAATATTTAGAGGGTATGGTATGAATAAAACAATTGAATATTATAATCAAAATGCACAAAAATATTTTGATAGTACTATAAATGGAAATATGAAAAACTTTTATGACACGTTTTTAAAATATTTGGATACAGGAAACTATATTCTTGATTTTGGATGTGGTTCTGGGAGAGATACAAAGTATTTTTTAGATAATGGTTATAAAGTTAAAGCAATCGATGGTTCTAAAGAATTATGCGAGCTAGCAAGCGTTTATACAGGAATAAACATAGAATGTATGAATTTTATGGATTTTGAAGAGAAAAATACATTTGATGGAGCATGGGCAATGGCTTCACTATTACATTTAAATAAAGAAGATTTTATAAAAGTGCTGGGTAGAATAAGAAACTCTTTGAAAATTAATGGAATATTTTATATGAGTCTTAAAAATGGGTATGCGAGTGAATATGATGAAAAAGGAAGATATTTTACATATTATACAAAAGAAGAAATATTAAAAATTATTAATGATCTTAATTATTTTGGATTATTGGAGTATAAAAATACATTATCAGTAACAAATGATAAGGAAGCTAAATCTTGGAATAATTTTGTATTAAGGAGAAAATAGTTTAATGGAAGTTAAAATAGAATATGATGAGAATGATAATGGTGATTTAACTCTTAAAAATTGGGAGTGGGGAATGTTTAACAAAGAAAAATGTGAAAGATATAAAAAATTATTAAATAAATGAATGATTTCTCATTCTTTTTTTAATAACAATTTATCAAATAAATCACTATTCATAGAAGGCTCAGTACCACTTACATAAAATTGTAGAGTACTTTTGGTGCTTGCATTAACTTTTCCGCTAACTGGATCTACTAGAGATGCTGTAATATTTTCGGGAATTTGATACCAAGTCTTTTTACTATCTTTTAAAACTTCTTCTATTGTTTTAGCCCATATGTACTTATTTGCTTTGGAAATATTTTTATAAGTAGAATTGTTATTATCATATCCACTCCATACCATTACTAAAGCATTTTTATTGTAACCAATAGTCCAGGTATCTGCGTCTGTACTACCACTTTTAACTGCATACTTTCTATTTATAATACCATTAATACTTAACATTGTAGGAGAAGTGTAGTCGGTAAAAGCATAATTATATGTATTTGATAACATTTCATTTAAAATATAAACATATTTTTTATTTAAAACTTGTTCAGAATCACTTTTATGCTCATAAAGAATATTATCATTAATATCTGTAACTTTATTTATTAAATAAACATCATTTTTAACTCCTTCATTTGCTAAAGTTACATATCCATTAGCAAAATCAATCATACTAATTTCATTACTTCCTAAAGGGAGAGATGCAACTGGGTCTAAAGTGGTTTTTATTCCTACTCTCAAAGCAGTGTTAACCAGGGCGTCACTGCCTAAAAAAAGATGCGTTTTAACAGCATAAATATTATCAGAATAAGCTATAGCACTTGCCATAGATATATTCTTGTTAGCATATATATTGCCGTAATTTTTAGGAGAATAAATTTTATCATTTCCAAGATTAAAAGTAGTAACTTCACTTGTAAATGTTGAAGAAGAAGTAAATCCATTTTCTAAAGCTGCATAGTAAAGAAATGGTTTCATCGTAGAACCAACTTGTCTTTTTGCTTGAGTAACTCTATTGTACTGACTTTTATTGTAATCTCGTCCACCAATTAAAGCTGATATCTCTCCCGTTTTAGGGTTGGCTATTAAAGCAGCTACTTGTATATCGCTTTTTTCATCCAATTCATTTTTAATATTTGTTTCTAAAATTCGTTGATTATCAACATCTAAGTTAGTGTATATTTTAATTCCGCCAGTATCTATTAAAGATAATGGAACTTCTTTAATAGTTTGCAACTCTTGCATAACAGCATCTTTATAATAGAATAAACTAGATAGTATTTTATCATCTTTTATTCCATAAATTTTTAAATCCGTGTTATAAATTTTATTTGATTCATCTTCACTTATATATTTATTTTTAACCATACTATTTAATATAACTTTTTGTCTTTTTTTAGTGTTGTCAAAATGATTTATTGGATTATAGTAAGTTGGGTTTTTAGGTATTCCAACTAAAAATGAAGCTTCTGCTAAAGAAAGATCTTTTGCAGATTTATTAAAGTAATATTCCGCAGCAGCCTCAATGCCATAATTTCCAGCACCATAGTTAATAGTGTTTAAATAACCTTCTAAAATATCATCCTTTTCATAATGAACTTCTAATTCAAAAGTTAAAAAAGCCTCTTCAATTTTTCTTTTCCACGTTTTACCAAAATCTAAATATAAATTTTTAATATACTGTTGAGATATAGTTGAAGCCCCTTGAACCAACTTACCTTCTTTAAGATTTGTAAACATTGCTTTAATTATTCTTAAATAATCAAATCCGTGATGTGTATAAAAATTTTTATCTTCTGCAGCAACAGTTGCATTAATTACATTAGATGAGATTTCATTAAGTTTTACCCAAGATGTACCGCTAGAATTTTCAAATACTAGAGCATCATCACTATCATACATTAAAACTTGTCCAGCAGTTTTTAATTCCATTTTAGGTGTTATATATGCATAAGTGTAAAATCCAAGTAAAATAATTATAAAAGATGCGATAAAAAATATGCCAAATTTGATTAAAAAATACAGTTTTTTCATGCATCCTCCATATACTATATATTAGTATGTAGTATAAATGAATAAATATTACATAATAATGAATGAAAAATACTTGATTTATTTAAAATAGTAAGTATAATTTTAGGAGATAAATATTTTATTTATGGAGGAATATTATGAAATTTAAAACTATAACAAAAGAAGAATTAGAACTTATGCCATTCGATGATATAGCTTACGTTATATTAAAAGAAAAAAATAAGAAAATGAAAATAAACGAAATTTTTAAAATAATATGTGATGAATTAGGATTGGGAGAAAAAGTTTTTGAAGATCAAATAGGTGATTTTTTCACACTACTTGCCACTGAGAAAAGATTTTTACAACTTGAAAAAGGATATTGGGATTTGAGAGAAAATCATGCAGCAGAAGTGAGAATTAAAGATTTGGAAGAAGAATTTAGTGAAGATGATTTAATGGAAGAAGATTATGACACAAAATCAGATGAAACAGATGCCTATGATGAAGCAAAAGAGGTTGACGACGATGAGGATGAAGATGATTTAAAAGATTTAGTTGTTGTTGATGATTTAGATGAAAGTAATGATTTATAGCGAGCTTATTTAATTTGATATAATAAAATTAAATAAGGAGAAATTATGGAAGAACGTTTAAAAATAATTGAAGAAAGATATAGATATTTAGAAAATGAATTGCTTAAACCCGAAGTATATGAAAACTACGAAAAAATGAAAGTGTTAAGCAAGGAAAAAATGTCTTTAGAAGAGCGTGTCAATAAATATCATGAATATTTAAGTGTTTTGGGTGATTTAGAAACTGCTCACGAGATGGTAAAAGATCCTGAGATGCAAGAATTTGCTGAAGGGGAAATTGAAAGTTTATCAAATAAGAAAGAAATTTTAGAAAGCACTTTGAAAAGATTACTTTTACCGAAGGATCCAAATGATGAAAAGAATGTTATTATGGAGATTAAGGGAGCTGCCGGCGGAGATGAAGCTAATATATTTGCTGGAGATTTATTTAGAATGTATTCAAAATATGCAGAACATCAAGGATGGAAATTAGAAGTAACATATGAAAATCCTGGTGAATCTGGGGGATATTCTAATATTGAGTTTGTATTGAGTGGAGAAGCAGTTTATTCAAAACTTAAGTATGAAAGTGGAGTACACAGAGTACAAAGAGTGCCTGAAACCGAAACGCAAGGCAGAGTGCACACATCAACAGCAACAGTTTTAGTAATGCCAGAGGCAGAAAAAGTAGATGTAGAAATTAAAGATGCAGATATAAGAGTAGATATAACAAGAAGTAGTGGAGCAGGTGGCCAATGTGTTAATACAACCGATTCGGCTGTAAGAATTACACATATACCAACAGGCATAATAGTTTACTGTCAGGTTGAAAGAAGTCAAATTAGAAACAAAGAAAGAGCACTTCAAATATTGGCTTCAAGACTTTATGATATGAAGCAAAAAGAACTAGATGAAAAATTAGATAACGAAAGAAAAAGTAAGGTTGGCTCAGGAGACAGATCCGAAAAAATTAGAACATATAATTATCCACAAAATAGAATAACTGATCATAGAATTGGTCTAACTCTTATGCATTTAGATAAAGTTATGGAAGGACATTTAGACGAAATAATTGAAGCTCTTATTACTGAAGATGAAAGAATTAAATTAGAGCAAGATGAAAAATAATATAGATGAATTAAATATCTCAAGAAGAGAGTTAGAAGAGCTTAATAAAGTAAGTAAAAATATAAAAAAAGACTATAAAAAACTATTAAGCGGGTATCCAATACAATATCTAATCGGATACTCTTCTTTTTATGGCTATAAATTTTTAATAAATAAAAGTACATTAATTCCAAGATTTGAAACAGAATTATTAGTAGAAAAAACAATTAAATATATAAAAAAGTATTTAAAAGAAAATATAAAAATAATTGATTTAGGGACTGGTTCTGGATGTATAGCAATCACTTTGTGTAAAGAGTTGTCACTAAAAAGCAATGTTGAAGGAGTTGATATTTCTTTAAGGGCCTTAAAAGCAGCAAATAAAAACAACAAAATCAATGATACAAATGTCAAATTTTATAAGCATGATATACTAAAAGAATTACAAGGAACCTATGATGTTATAATAAGCAATCCTCCATACGTTTCAAAAGATGAAACAGTTGAAAAGAATGTTAAAAAATATGAACCAAAAAAAGCTTTATATGCTAAAGATAATGGACTTTATTTTTTTAAAAAGATTATTGAAGCCTCAGTTAATCATATAAGTAAAAAAAGTATTATAGCATTTGAAATAGGATGCACCCAAGCTGAAAGTATAAAGGGAATAGCGCACCATTATTATCCAAAATCTAAAATACTAATTGAAAAAGATTTTAGTGGCAAAGATAGATATTTATTTATATTTATTGATAAATAATAGAATTTTTAAAATAGAAAATTTTTAAAAATTGAATAAATTTTATTTTAAAATACCAACATTTAAATGAAAGGTTGGTATTTTTAATGAAAAAGATATTAATTCTATTATCTTTAGGAGTAATAATATTTTCATTTATTAAAAACGAAAATATGGTGGTTGTACCAGATGAATCCATTAGGTTTAGAGTAATATCTGCAAGTAATAAAAAAGAAGATATTGCTGCTAAAGAATATTTGGTAAGTAGCATATCTAAAAATTTAAGTGATATATTTGAATCTAATACAATAGAAGAATCTAGGCAAAATATAAATAATAATATAGACAATATTGAATTGTTAATAGACAATACTTTTAAAGAAATAAGCTATGAAAAACCATATAAGGTAAACTATGGAATAAACTATTTCCCAGAAAAAAAATATAAAGGAGTAAAATACAACTCTGGATATTATGAGTCTCTCGTCATAACAATAGACGAGGGTCAAGGGAATAATTATTGGTGTGTTATGTTTCCACCTTTATGTATGATAGATGAAACTGTCGATAAAAAAGATTATGAGTATAAATTTTTAATATTAGATATAATTAATAAAATAAAAAGTATAAAAGAAGAATAATAAAATAAAATTTCTATAGGGAGCACTATGGAAATTTTTACTTTAATTTTGATAGGATTAAGTTTAAGCTTAGATGCATTTAGCTTATCACTAGCATATGGACTTTTAGGAATAGGAAAAAATAAAATAGTATATTCTTCACTAATAGTGGGACTATTTCATTTTTTTATGCCATTAATAGGAACTTTTATAGGAACCAAAATATTATCTAGTTTAAAGATAAATCCAAAATACGTTATAGCTATTGTTATTTTATTAATAATAGTAGAAATGATCAGATCTTTAAAAGAAGAAACAAATAATGTATTAAAAATGAGATTTTTAGACATGTTAGCGTTTGCTTTCTTTGTTTCTTTAGATAGTTTTACAGTAGGAATTGGCTTAATATACATAACACCTTATCCAATATATGCTTCTTTGATTTTTGCAGTAATAAGTGCAACCTTTACATTCATAGGATTTCTAACTGGTAAATATGTATCTAAAAAAATTGAAAAAATATCAAAATTTTTAGGAATCTTTATACTGTCAATTTTACTTATTTATTTTTTCTTATAAATTGACTTAAACTATAAAAAAGATTATATTATTAATAAGGAGATAAACTTTATGCCCAAAATAAGAATAGACGGAAATTATGAATTAAAAGGTGAAGTAAAAATAAGCGGTGCTAAAAACAGTGCTGTAGCTTTAATACCCGCTGCAATCTTATCAAAGGATACAAGCACAATTTATAATGTTCCCAAAATTACTGACATAGAATATTTAATTGAAATTTTAGAATTACTAAATTGTAAAGTCGATGAAAAAGGAGACACTTTAATAATAGATTCTTCTAAATCTATTAATAAACCAATTCCCGAAGAATTAAGCGTTCAAATGAGGGCATCGTACTATTTTATGGGCGCTTTGTTAGCAAAGTTTGGATATGTTGAAATTTGTTATCCTGGCGGATGCAAAATAGGTAATAGACCTATTGACTTACATATTAAAGGATTTGAGGCATTAGGCGCCAAAGTAACTCAAATAAAAAGTAAGTTTATAATAACAGCAGATAAATTAAAAGGTGCAAAAATATATTTAGATTTCCCAAGTGTTGGTGCAACAATCAATATAATGTTAGCTGCTTCAATGGCAGAAGGAACAACTATAATAGATAATGCTGCAAAAGAACCGGAGATAGTTAATATTGCATCATTTTTGATAAATATGGGATGTAAAATAAAAGGTGCAGGGACTGATAAAATCGAGATTGTTGGTACAAATAATTTATCAAAAGGAGTAACCGAAGTATTTCCAGATCGAATAGAAGC
>CAZLNV010000008.1:21026-31234 GCA_964561095.1 uncultured Muribaculaceae bacterium
TATGAATCAAGATTTAGAAATACTGAATACCTTAATAAAATGGGGGCTAACACAGTGATACTAAACCCCGAAACATTGGAAATATATGGTAAAACAAAATTAACTGGATGTGATGTTGTTGCTTCAGATTTACGTGCCGGGGCATCGCTGTTGATTGCCGGATTAATTGCAGAAGGTACAACTACAATTGATAATATAGAATTTATTTTAAGAGGATATGAGGACGTTATTGAAAAACTAAAAAAAATAGGTGCTAAAATAGATTTAATAGAGTAAAATTTAACAAGAACTAGTTTAGGAGGATTCAAATGAACCGAAAAACTCTTGTTATTTTTTTTGCTATGCTATTAGTTTCTTTTTTAATATTTATTTTAACATTTAATAGCAAACTAGATTATTTGGCCTTAGGAGATGAATTAGCTCTTGGCATTACACCTTATAATGAATACAACAAAAGTTATACTGATTTTTTTAAAAATTATTTAAATAATAAAAATAAACTAAAAACATATATAATTGAATTTAACAAAAAAGATTACAAAATAAATGATGCTATTGAAGATATTAAAAATTCTAAAGAGTTGAGCATAAATTCGAAAAAGATAAATATAACCCAGGCAATTGTGTCTTCTGATATAATTACAATTTCTTTAGGACAAAAAGATATTTACAATCTTTTATATTCAAACTATAAAAATAATAAAGTTACAAGTAAAAAAAGCATTTATGATGGAGTTGATGAAATATTTAATAGTTATGTAGAACTTTTAAATATAATAAGAAAAATCAATGATTGTAAAATATATATAATAGGATTCTATAATCCTCTTATAAACGTAGAACAAAAAAATATATCTGATATAGAAGAAATATTTAGTTATATGAATAAAAAATTTAAATCTTTAGAAGAAAATAACAAAAACATATATTACATAAAATTGAGTGATACAATGGATAACAAGAATTATTACATTCCAAACTATAAAAATCCATATCCATCTATAGAAGGGTATAATTACATATCTAATCAAATAATATGTAAAATGGAGAAAAAATGTTGATTTTTTAAAATATTTTGTGTATAATACCATTTGAAGAAATTTCTATGATTAGTGTTGATCATGGCTAGGAGGAAATATGAAAAAAGGAATACATCCTGTATTAAAAGAATGCAAAGTTAAATGTGCTTGTGGTAATGAATTTACTGTTAAATCTACAAAAGAATCTGTTCAATTAGAAACATGTAATAAGTGCCATTCATTCTACACAGGAAAATACAAAACTGCTAAAACAGGAAATGTACAAAAGTTCAAAGAAAAATATGGAATTAAAGAGTAACAAATGTTACTTTTTTTTTGTTCTTTTTTATATTATAATTAAATAAGAAGATAATATTATTAATTGATTCAAAAGCACAAAATAATTGTGCGTTAAAGAAAGGAATATAATATGAACATTATTATTGGTAGTGACCACCATGGTTACGAGTTGAAAAGAGAGCTTATTAAATATCTAACTTCTTTGGGGTATCAGGTAATTGACGAAGGTACAAATTCATCTGAAAGTGTCGATTATCCAATATATGCAAAAAAAGTATGTGAAAAAGTAATAAATGGTAATTTGGGTATTCTTATATGTGGCAGCGGAATTGGTATGTCTATCGCGGCTAATAAAATAAAAGGAATAAGATGTGCTAAAGTTGATAACATTGAAGAAGCATCTTTAGCAAGACTTCATAATGATGCAAATGTAATAGCAATTTCAAGTAAAAAAAGTATAGATGAGGCAAATGAGATTATATTAAAATTTGTTTCTACAAATTTTTCTAATGAAGATAGACACATAAGAAGAATAAAAGAAATAGAATAATAGTTCTAAAATAAAATATTATGAATATAATGCATATATGAAACATATTATATGCATTTTAATTTTATTAATCCCTTTTTATCTGATAATATCTAATAATAAAGTTGAAGAAAAAGAAATTCCAGTTAATGTAGAAGTTCAAAAAGAAACAAAAGTAGTTAAATTATTGGATAATGAAGAAATATTATCGATTGATTTAGAAGATTATGTATTAGGTGTAGTAGCATGTGAAATGCCAGCGTCTTTTCATGTTGAAGCATTAAAAGCTCAAGCGGTTGCTTCAAGAACATATGCATTAGAAAAAATGGGGGATAGTAGTATATATGATTTAGAAAATTCAACAAATAATCAGTGCTATAATGATAAAAATGATATGAAAAAAAAGTGGAAAGCCAGTTATGAACTATATTATGATAAAATTAAAAATGCAGTAGAAGAAACGAAAAATGAATATGTAACATATGATGGAAAAATAATAAAAGCTTTATATTTTTCCACATCGAATGGGTATACTGAAGATGTAGAGCAAGTATTTGGTGGAAATCAAGAATATTTAGAGTCTGTGTCTTCGCCTTGGGATATAGATAGTTCTACGTATAAAAAAGAAGTAAAAATTAATGCTGATGTATTTTTAAAAAAGTTAAACATTAGTGATAAAAAAATATATAAAATAGAAATAAATGAAAGAAGCAATAGTGGAAGAATTAACTACATAACTATAAATAATACTCGGTTAAAAGGAACAACATTTAGAAAATTATTGGATATAAGATCTACTGATTTTGATATAAAGTTTGAAACCCAAGAGGTTTCTATAACAACAAGAGGATATGGACATGGTGTTGGCCTTAGTCAATATGGGTCTAATGGAATGGCTAATGAAGGATATACATATAAAGAAATATTAAAATACTATTATAAAAACACTGAAATTGATAGTATAAAATAAAAAAAATTGTAAACACTCTTAAATAGGAGAGTGAATATGAATAAAAGAAAATTAATAGTGCCTTCAATATACATAGTATCAATATTATTAATTATTGGAAGTGTTGTTTTATTAGTAAGCGGTATAAATAATTATTTAAAAGAAAGTGTTGATTATGATTATTCTATCAAAAATGTATTTGAAAATACATTACCAGTTGTAAATACCAATAAGCTCATAGTAAAACCATACTTATCAGAAAATGTAAGCATAGGGAAATATTTTTATGACTACGAAGGTGAAAAAGATGAACAAGAAAAATCACTGGTTTATTATGAGGACACATACATGCAAAATTCAGGTGTTGACTACATAAGTAATAATGCTTTTGATGTAGTTGCTATTCTAGATGGTGAAGTCATATCAGTTGAAAAGGATGAAACACTTGGCAATATAGTACAAATTAAACATGAAAATGATTTAATAAGTATATATCAAGGAATAGAAGAAGTAACGTTAAAAAAAGGTGACAAAATTAACCAAGGGCAAATAATAGGTACTAGTGGAACTTCTAAAGTAAATCCAGAATATAATTCAACACTACATTTTGAAATATATTATAAAGGTGAAATAATGGACCCCGAAAACTTATATTCTTTAAGCATAGAAGACTTTAGATAAGTCTTTTTTTCATATTTTATAACCTTATATATATAATTTAATATAGGGGTTGATTATAATTAAAAAAGAAATAATACAAAGAATCTCAAACGAAAAAGATTTTATATTAAAAACAAAAAGCACTATTAGGCAAACTGCTAAAGTTTTTAAAATAAGTAAAAGTACAGTTCATAAGGATTTGCATGAAAGACTAAAAGAAATAGATCCAAAATCATTTGAAAAAATACAAAAGATAATGCAAAATCATATAGATGTAAGGCACATAAGAGGCGGAGAATCTACCCGTAAAAAGTATCTTAAAGTCACTCAAAAGTAGACTTTTAGTTGCTTTTTATAGTAATAAAATAATTATGTGTTATTATTTTTATTGTGATGATAAATGATAAATTTTATAATTGTTGAAGATAATAGTATTCATAGAAAGAATACAGAAAAAATCATATTAAAATATATGATGCAAAATAAATTTGAGTTTGAAATTTTTTCGTTTGACAAAGAGACTCCAGAATTACTAAAACTTATAAAAGATAACGAAGACAATAATATTTATATATTGGATTTTGAATTGCCTAATACAAATGCTATTGAACTTTCGAGAGAAATACGAAAGAATGATTGGAGAAGCCCAATAATAATATTAACCGCATATGGAGGATTAGCATTTGAATCGTTTAAACAACGCTTACAAATTTTAGATTTTATACCAAAACAATATAAAGCAGAAAAAAGTTTAATAGAATCTTTTAATATTTGCATAAAACAATTAAAAATATCTAAATCATTAAAGTTAAATTATAATTATACTGACTATAATATTCCATATGATAAAATACTTTATATTTATAGAGACACTGTAGAAAGAAAAATATCAATAGTAACAAAAAACTCAGAATATAAAATAAGAATAAATATGAAAGATATAAAAAAATTATTACCAGAATATTTTAAATATTCACATAAAGCATGTATAATAAATACAACACAAGTAGAGGCATATGATTGGAAAAATTATGAGATTTATTTTAGCTCAGCTCAAAAAACCAACCTATTATCAAGAACACACAAAAAGGAGCTGATGCAAAAATGAGATGGTGGGAAGTAATAATACATATTTTCGGCATTTTATTTTGTTATTTTGCATACTTAAAATGTTATTCATTAGCATTTAAAGTAAAACCAAAAACACCAAAAATTATTGAAATTTTTGCCTATATTTTTTTAGCAATAATTGCTTATTGTAATACTTTTTATAATTATGGTTTTTCAAAAATTATAATTAGTTTTTTCGAGATTTTTATAGTGCTTAAAATTTTTTATAAAAACAATATGAAAGACACATTTATAAGAGTAAGCATTTTATATTTATTAGGATGGATTTTGGAATTGATTTTTAGTGCAATTTTTATATATTTTGTTTTTTATAGTGTTCAGCAGATAGACCAAAATTTAATAGTTAAAGCATTGTTTTCGATTGTAATGATGTTAGCGCTATTGCTGTGTTGCTATAATAATAAAATCAAAAAAATTTTGAATAGTATATACAACTATATGGATAAAGTATTAAATTTAACAATTATAATAATATTTTTTATAATTAGTTTAGTTGTTTTATCTTATTATTTGATAGTTACAACAGATGCATTTTCGAGTGTGACAATTATATTGCTATTAGTTGTATTAGTACTTTTATTTACAACAAGTATTATTCAAGTGATTAAAAGTAAAAAAGCTGAGGAAAAGCAAGAAATATTGTTAACGTTTATGAAAGAATATGAAATACTTATTGATAACGAGCGTATTGCTAGGCATGAAACTGTTAATAATTTGCTCACACTTAAAAGCATTAAAAATAAAAATACAAAAGAATATAATAAAATTTTAGAAGAGATGCTAGAAAGTTACAAGACAAAAAGAACATTTAAGGGAATATATGAGTTACCTTCGGGTTTAAAAGGATTATTTTACTATAAAATATATGATATGAAAAATAAGAATATAGAAGTGTTTATGAATGTTTCAGATAAAATGGTAAAAAATTTAGATGAACTATCCTCCAAAACATTATCAAGATTGTGTAAGATACTTGGTATTCTTTTAGATAATGCTCGTGAAGCAGCAGAAAAATCCAAAGAAAAATTGGTTGTAATAGATGCTTATAAAGAGAATAATGAATTAATTGTATATATTGAGAATACAATGTGCAAAGAAAAGTTAGATATAAACAAATTAAAAGAAAAAGGTTTTAGTACAAAAGGTAAAAATAGAGGATATGGACTTTTCTTAATAGATAAAGTTTTAAATGAAACAAATAAAATTGAATTTAGTCAAAAAATTGAAAATAGTAAATTTATATCTATTGTAAAAATAAAAAAGTAATTTCTTACTTTTTTGTTTTTTATAATAAACTTTCTGGCATTTCTGCTTCATCAACCCAGAAAAAATAGCATCCACCCATAGCTGTTAAAGCCACTAATGAACCAATCAACGCAAATAATTTTGTCATTTTTACCTCCTTTTCAAATTATTTTTAAGCTGCTAGCGCTTTCTTATAATATTTATAGTTAGCATATTTCAGCTTAAATACCTTATATGTTAGCGGGCAAATCATGAAACATTCTAATATTAATGAAAACATAATTGCATTTTGAATAATTACATTAGTTGTAATAAATGAATATACTGTAATTCCTATTGCAGTAATTGTTGTTATAATTTTATATAGAATTCTTTTGTTTTTCCTAATCAATGGTCTTTTTTCTGTATCTGCAGGAGCATATATTGCTATAAATATGATTGATGTAATTGATAAAATAATTCGTATATATAAGTTTATGGTTAGTGTTTTTACTAAAAATGGTAAAAGCATAAATATAATTCCCGAAGTAATCCAGCATTGCCAACTCTTTTTTGTATGAAGCCCAAATCCTGTAGTTCTTAATGCTCCATAAAACAGCAGTATTAAAAGTAGTTCTTTAAATATTCCTAAAAGATATGCAAAAGTAAAGTATACTATTGTTTTAGTTATTGTTATGTATAGAGATTCAAGCCCATATTTAATTTCTAAAAGTTTTTCTTCATCATAATTTTCTTTTGTTTTTATTGAATTCATGATTTTATTTATTATAAACTTTTTCATATTTACTCCATTGATTCTATTTTAACAAATAAGTATTATTCTATATGCAAGATGACTTCATATTAAATTTTTATTGTTTTATCTTAAAGAAGAAATAATAAGAGACATTATTTTTTCACTTTAAGCAAAAGTTATAATATTTAAAACAATAAATATGTATATAATCAATATTTAAAATACAATAGGTATGCTACATATCATTTGGTACTGAGTAGCGGTACAAAGAAGGGAAGGTGTTAATTTGAGTAAGGGTCGTGTTAAGTGGTTTAACAACGAAAAGGGATATGGGTTTATTGAGTGTAGTGAACTAGAAAATCAAGATATTTTTGTTCATTATTCGGCCATAGAACGAGAAGGTTACAAAACTCTTAAAGAAGGTGACGTTGTGGAATTTAGTTTAATAACAACTGCAAAGGGTCACCAAGCGATTAATGTTAGAGAAGTAAAATTAACAACTGTATAAAACACCCATTTTGGTGGTGTGTTTTTTTATGTAAATAGAAGTATCATAAGTAGTAAAAAATATGCTTTTGTGATAAACTATTAATAGGAGGATATATGAAATATATTGTAAGAGGCGATAATGTAGAAGTTACAGATTCAATAAAAAATTATATTGAAGAGAAATTATCTAAAATGGATAAGTATTTTGAAAAGCCCAATGAGATTGAGGCAAAAATTATAGTTTCGGTGAATGGGATAGATCAAAAATTAGAAGTAACAATTAATGGAAACAAATATTTTATAAGAGCTGAGGAAGTACATCATGATTTATATTCTGCGATTGATATAGTTATTGATAAATTAGAAAGGCAATTTAGAAAATATAAAACAAAAATATTTAATAAAATAAAAAAAGAAGAAATACCAAATGATATAGAGGAATATTTTGAGGAGCCTGAAGAAGAAATTGTAAAAAGGAAACAAATTTTTTTAAAACCTATGGATGAAGAAGAAGCAATTACTCAGATGGAATTGTTAGAGCATACATTCTTTGTGTTTAAAAATATAGAAACTGATTCAGTATGTGTACTTTATAAGAGAAAAGATGGAGCATACGGCATATTGGAAACTAAATAGATACGTAATTGTATCTTTTTTTTTGTAAAAATGTTAAAATAACTTTTAGGTGATGAAAATGAGTATTTTTAAAAATTTATTTGATCATGAAACAAAAGAATTAAAAAAGTTTGATGAATTAGCAGATAAGATAGAAGAGTTAGATGAAAAGATTAAAGAACTAAACGATACAGAATTAAAAGCAAAAACAGATGAATTTAAAACGAGACTTAGTAATGGTGAGACAATTGAAGACATCTTAGTTGAAGCATTCTCAGTTATTCGTGAGGTTGCATTTAGAATATTAGGCGAAAAAGCATATCATGTTCAGTTGATGGGTGGCTTAGCTATACACTATGGAAATATTGCTGAGATGAGAACCGGTGAAGGAAAAACATTGACAACTATTTTTCCTGCATATTTGAATGCTTTAGAGGGAAAGGGGGTTCATGTTGTTACAACAAATGAATATTTGACTGCCAGAAATGCTGAATGGATGGGTCCGGTTTATAACTTCTTAGGTTTAACTGTAGGCGTAAATAAAAGAGATTTAACGCCAAAAGAAAAACGTGAACAATATGCATGTGATATTACATATACCACTAATAATGAACTTGGATTTGATTATTTAAGGGACAATATGGTTGTAAGAAAAGAAAACAGAGTTGAAAGAGGACTTAATTTTGCAATTATTGATGAAGTTGACTCTATATTAATTGATGAAGCAAGAACCCCATTAATTATTTCTGGTGGAGTTAGTAAATCAGCAGACTTATATATGACAGCTGATAGGACTGCTAAAAATTTAAAACCTGATGATTATGTAATAGATGAAAAAACAAAGAAAGTAACGCTTACAGAAGAAGGCGTTAAAAATGCTGAAAGATTATTAAAACTAAATAATTTGTATGATATAGAAAATAGTGTAATGGTACATTGCTTAGATAAAGCATTATCTGCTAATTATACATTTAAAAAAGATGTAGATTATGTTGTTGATAACAATCAAATAATAATAGTTGATTTGTTTACTGGAAGACTTATGCATGGAAGGCAGTTTAGTGAAGGTCTTCACCAAGCTCTTGAAGCAAAAGAAGGAGTAACAATAAATAGTGAAACTAAAACTTTAGCAACAATAACTTTTCAAAACTTATTTAGAATGTATAACAAACTATCTGGTATGACAGGAACAGCTAAAACAGAAGAAGAAGAGTTTAGAAATATATATAATATGTATGTAATATGTATTCCTACAAATGTTCCAGTAATTAGAAAAGATTTGCCAGATTTAATATATTCTTCTATGAGGGGAAAATTAAGCTCAGTTACAAATACAATTGCCGAGATTCATAAAACAGGTCAACCAATATTAGTGGGAGCTGCTTCTATTGAATCATCTGAAGTAATAAGCTCACTATTAAAGAAAAAAGGAATTCCTCATGAATTATTAAATGCAAAAAATCACGAAAGAGAAGCTCATATAATTGAAAATGCTGGTCATAAAGGCGCAGTAACTATCGCAACAAACATGGCTGGTCGTGGAACCGATATTAAGTTAGGACCCAGAGTAAAGGAACTTGGAGGCCTTGCTGTAATAGGAACAGAAAGACATGATTCAAGACGTATTGATAATCAGTTAAGGGGTAGGGCTGGAAGACAAGGAGATCCAGGAAGTTCACAATTCTTTGTATCTATGGAAGATGATTTAATGCTTAAATTTGGATCTGAAAAAATGAAAACAGTTATGACAACTTTAGGCCTTGCTGAAGATCAAGCAATAAGTAACAAAATGATTTCTAAGAATATAGAGAGTTCACAAAAAAGAGTGGAAGGATTCAACTTTGATAGAAGAAAAGGATTATTGGATTTTGATAATGTCATAAGTAAGCAAAGAGAAATTATTTATGAAAGAAGAAATGAAATATTAGATAAAGATAGTATAAGTGATAGAGTACTTCAAACTTTTAAAGAATATGTAGAAAATATTGTATTAAGTCACATAACAGAAAAAGGAGAATTAACTCCTAATGATTTAGATAATATAATGGAACATTTCAATAGTAACCTTTTAAAATCCAAAAAAATAGAACTTAGAGATATAGAAGGTAAACCATCAGAGGAAGTTATCAATTATATTTATGACATAGTAAGCGATGATTATCATAGTAAATTAAAGGATGTACCAGCTGAAGTTCAAGATGATTTTGAAAAAGCAATTTCATTAAGAGTAATTGATAAAAATTGGATGGATCAGCTAGACGCTATGGAAAATTTAAAAGAGGGTGTCGGATTAAGAGGATATGCTCAAACAAACCCATTACAAGTTTATGCTTTAGAAGGATTTAAATTATTTGACAACATGATGGCTTCAACTAGTGCAGAAATAACTACATTCTTATTAAAAGCAGAAATAAGACAAAATTTACAAAGAGAAGAACATAAAAATATAAAAACTAATGATGGAAAAGAAGGAGTAAAAAATTCTCCAAAAAAATCTTCACCCAAAATAGGCAGAAATGATCCTTGCCCATGTGG
>CAZLNV010000009.1:0-29478 GCA_964561095.1 uncultured Muribaculaceae bacterium
ATGACATATACTCCTTCCTCATTTTTAAGTATTATTTGTTCATGAGAATTATCAGAATTTATCAAATTCACCTTATAATAATTCCCTTCCTTATAAGATACTTCAACATCATAAGAAAATTTCTTTTCATTACTTAGAATTTCCATTGTGCCTTCTAGATAGTATGAATTATTATCCTTTATCAAATTTTTAAAATTTTGTAAAGCTTTATCTCCATTCATATTCCTACATCCAGAAAATAGCAAACATATACCAAGCAACAGTAATATTTTTTTCATAACCCTCCCCTTTAACTGTCATTAAATTATATTTTTTTATTAATTAAATATGAATAAAATAATCATAAAAAGTTAAAACTATAAATAGCACATTGGGAAGGAGGGAATATTAATGAATGTTCTTCAAAAAATGGCTCTGGCGTTTACAATAATTGGCGCGGTTAACTGGGGACTTATAGGAGTTGTTGATTTCAATTTAGTTGATGCTATCTTTGGCGCTGGTACAATACTTAGCAGAATCATTTATACCTTAGTTGGCGTTGCAGGATTAATAAATATTGGCATTTTAGTTACTCCTTTAAATACATGCGAAAGAGTAAAATAAAAAAATATTCGCGAGAATATTTTTTTATTTTGAAAATATCATAAATGCCATAAAACACAACAATATAGCAAATACTATCAATATGCTTACATTTTGTTTCTTTTCTTTACCAGAGACTCCTAAAATAGTGCTTATCAATATTCCGCCTATTAATCCACCAATATGACATGAAACATCAACTCCTGATATAAATAACCCTAAACACAAATTGATTACTATTACAGGTATAATTGAACTTTTAAGAAAGTTTCCCAGTATTGCTCTATAATTGTAAGCAAAATATCCTAGTGCGCCGAATAGACCAAATATAGCTCCACTTGCTCCGATGCTCATACTATTTGGAAGCATAAATACATTAGAAAATAAACTTCCAAATATTCCGCTTATAAAATAAATAATTAGAAATTTTTTCTTACCATAATATCTTTCAACTTGAGAACCAACTACATATAATGCATACATATTAAAGAAAATATGAAATATATCAGCATGTATAAACATACTTGTTACAAGCCTATAAAGTCCTAAAACTCCCTCTTGTTGTATTAATTCATAGCTATTAGAGCCATAATATGTAAACACAGATGATAAATTGGAACCTAACATAGATGATATAAGCATCAATACAAATATTCCAATATTTATTCCTATTAAAACTTCAGTTACCATAGGTTTTTTGTCTTTAAAAATTTTATCTAATTTTTTTTCTTCATTATATGTTTTTTGATTTAGCTCATCTGTCAATTTCATAAATTCATTTATATCAGATTTTTTAGTAGTCAATTTTTCCTTAATAGAAGGAAAAAGATTCAATAATAATTTATTCTTTTTTATATCCCCTATTTTATTTATTTTTAAAGATCTAATGTTTTTCATATCAGTTGGTTTCAAGTCTTCAGAAGTATCAATTAAAATATTTAACATATTTGTTGATAGTGACAAAGTTTTCTTACCAATATTTTTTCTTATTATATTTGCCTTCCATAAATCATTATCATATTGCTCAGTATTATGTATATAATTAATATTTATTCTTATTAATTTTAAATCTTTGTCAAAGTTTTCAAGCCATATTTCATTCTGAACGCCTTTTAATATTATGGGTTTATAATTTTCTTCAGTAACAAAATAGTGCAATATTTTCATGACAATTTCATCTTTTTTATTCATTACTATTTCTGTCATTGTTTCTCCTTTACATAAAATCATTAATAATATTATAGTCTTTTTCATAAAATTAGTAAAGAGGCGAAAAATTATGAAAATAAAAATCAATTTTAAAAATGTATTATTATTTATAGCGTTATTGATTCCTTGGCTACTAAGCGGAATATTATTTCCATATAATAATAGTTTTTATTTAATGCTTGAATTACCTTCTCTTGTTTTACCAGGAAATATTATAGGAATTGTGTGGTTAATACTTTATGCGCTTATTACTATTAGTTTATATAAAGTAGTGAAAACTACTAATATATTTAAAAATAGTGACTACTTATATGTTCTTATAACAAACTATCTTGCTAATCAATTATTTTCATTTGCTTTTTTTTATTTAATGAGTCCATTTTTAGGATTTATAATGACTACAATTACTTTTTTAAGTTCAATTTTCTTATATGTCGAAACTAGAAACGTAAATAAAAAGGCATCATATTTTTTAATACCTTATATGGTTTTTTCAACATATGCCTTAATTGTATCTTTATCAGTTTATATTATGAATTTTTAAGAATTTTAATAATTTCATCAAATTTCTTTTCAACTGGTGAAGTAAATTCCATAAATTCATGAGTTATAGGATGATAAAATCCCAAATATTCTGCATGTAGCATCTGTCCATAATCATTTATTGGTTTTATATTTGAATACACAGTATCATTCACTACAGGATGCCCAATGTAAGCTAAATGGACTCTTATTTGATGAGTTCTTCCTGTTTCTAATATTAATTCTAATAAAGTATAATTTCCAAATCTTTCTTTTACAGTAAAATGAGTAACTGCTCTTTTACTATTTTTATCTGTTACTGACATTTTTTTTCTGTCAATTATGCTTCTGCCTATTGGAGCGTCAATTTTCCCTTTATTGGCATCTATAGTCCCATAAACTAGTGCTACGTATTTTCTTTTAATCCTCTTATTTTTAAAATCATCAGCTAATATTCTATGAGCTTCATTTGTCTTAGAAATGATAAGTAGTCCACTTGTATCTTTATCAATTCTATGTACTATTCCCGGTCTAAATTCTCCGTTGATATCGCTTAAGTCATTAGTGTGATATATTAGTGCATTCACTAGAGTATGTTTATAATTACCAGGTGCTGGATGCACTACCATACCTGAAAGTTTATTAACAACTAATAAATATTCATCTTCATAATAAATATCTAAGGGGATGTTTTCTCCTTGTACTATATTATTTTCTTTTAATTCTTTAATTATAATTTCATCATTTTCTTTTATTATATATCCAGGTTTAACTTTTAAATTATTAACCATTATATTGCTATTTTTTATATGCTTGGTTATAAAACTTCTAGATTCTTCTAAAAAAGTAGCCAATTCTTGATCCAATCTTTTTCCAACCCACTCATCTTTTGCTTTCATTCTTTTCCTCCAAAATAATACTAATTAAAAATATTATAACACCTATCACTATAAATGAGTCGGCTAAATTGAATATTGCTGCATCATATCCAAATATTTTAAAATCTAAAAAGTCTCTAACAAATCCAAATAGTAATCTATCTATAAAATTACCAATTATTCCACTTATTATCAATATTAATGAACAACTATATAATTTTTTATATATGTTTTTAATTAATTCATATATTAAGTATCCAAAAACTAATATAGTAATTATTAAAAAGAATACTCTTTTACCTTCTAATATACCAAAAGCAGCTCCAAAATTCTTTGTATATGTTAAATTAAAAAAATTTGGTATTATATTTACTTTACCATATAATTCAATATTATTAGTTATTAAAACTTTAGATATTTGATCAGCAAATACCAATAAAATTATAAATAAACTTACTAACATATATTTCTTTTTCATAATCTTATAATAACATAAAAAAAAGATATTATTCAAGTACATCAATTAAAATAACATCTTCACCTATCTTTTTTATTTGATTAAATTTTATATTTAAATATGATTCATTATTAAATATATATTTTATATTTTTCTTTTCTATTAGAAAACTAATAATCTTACCGGTGCTTATTTCAACTTCAGCATCAATTATTCTACCTATTTTTTTACCAGTACCTAAAAATATTATGTCTTTTTTCTGCATATCCGATAGTTTCATTAGTATCACCTAATAAAATTATATGTTTGTACTTTATAATTATTTTAACTCTCGTATCATATTCTTATCACGCAATATATTTTGAAGATACCCAGCAGAATTAAAACTTAAATTTTTTATTGCTTCGGTATATAGTTCTAGCAGTTTTTGAATATTATCTTTATAGTATTCAATATTTAAATTTATTACATAATCAATCAAATTAACTGAATCATGTTTTATTGCTTTAATTGCAAGTTCATGTAATCTTTTTTCTATTGATTCCATATTATCTCCTTTTAAAAACATTTAGTACTTTGCTTACATTATATGTGATAAATACATTTTTATTAATTGCTACACTTTTGCCTAATGCTTTACCACCTATTGTAAGGCCGGTTACAGCCGAGGTTAATATAAGCGTCGTAAAAAATATATTAGTATTTAAAACAGCAGATAACTTAGTTGCTATTAAAACACTTATAGAACCAGATAATATACCGCATATGTCACCAACAACATCATTACAAAATGATGCAACTTTTTCAGCATTATCAATTAACCTAATAGCGGTTTTTGAACCTTTTACCTTTTTAGCACTCATTGAATGAAAAGGAGCTACTGAAACTGTTGTCATTGCTACACCAATCATGTCAAATATAACGCCAAATAATATAATTAATAATAAAAGAATAATGCTTATATAAATATTTAATTTAGTTATAATTACTTCTGAACCATATGAAAATGCGAATGACGTTAATGCTGCGAATAAAGTAACTTTTATTATCCATGAATAATTATTTTTTTTTGTATTCTTCTCATATTTCTTTATTTCTTTTATAATTTTCTTTTCCATAAAATTTCCTTAAATAAAAAAAGTTGGCTACTAATATAGTAAACTTTGCGACTTAGGTCAAGTAGAATTTCTCTTATATCTACAAACTCGTTACCAAGTTTGTGGTTTCCCATTACAGATACAAATGTGTTGTCTCCAAACACATGACTTGATTGCCACTTAGTACGCACTGCAATCCTATATCAATGATACATCCTAGGAGTTTTCCTCAATAACTATTTATTATTAATTCTTTTTTGCAAATAGTGTTTCACTTGATGCTCCCCAACTATTCACTCAAGACAAGCTACACTACCCGTAGCGCTAACCACAAAGTAGGTTTAATCCTATGTCGTAATAAATATTTACCATTTATCACAAAAATAGATCTCAACGACAATTGGAATAAATATATATGCCATTATATACCACCCAATAATCTCATATCCAGCATCCACCCCAAACTGGGCGTAAGAAGCAAACACCAGACGTTTCATAGATGTGCTCTTTAGCGAATTTTTAGCCTCGCCTTCATAATAAATTAAGTTAACTAGAATAATGTGCCACTTAATTCATGATATCATTATATAATAAAAGCTTAAAAATGTCAAATCCATTGTAAAATTTTTAATTTGGACTTGATTATTATATTATATGATAATTTTATATTTTTTTATGCAGCTAAACGCCTAACATTTTCCATAGCTGTTTTTTCAAGTCTTGAAACTTGTGCTTGAGATATTCCTAAATCTTGAGCAATTTCCATTTGAGTTTTACCAATAACATATCTATTAATTAAGATATCTTTTTCACGCTTTTTTAATTTATTGAGTGCTTTTCTCAAATTAAGTGTTTCGTCTAAAGTAGTATTTTCTCTTTTATCTTCTAATTGATCAAACAAGCATATTACATCACCGCCATCATTATAGATTGGTTCAAAAATACTTTTAGGTTCTTTTAATGATTGATATGCACTTGATACTTCATATTCGCTTATTCCTAAATATTTAGCTATTTCTTCTGTTGTAGCTTCTCTATTATTAAGCATTACAAATTCATCCTTATATTTAATAATTTTATATGCTGTTTCTAATATGCTACGACTTATTCTAATGGCGTTGTTATCTCTTATGTATCTCCTAATCTCTCCATCAATCATGGGTACGCTATATGTACTAAATTTAACGCCAAATGATAGATCAAAATTATCTATTGCTTTTATTAAACCAATACATCCTATTTGAAATAGATCATCTAAATTATCAGTTTTATTCTGGTATTTTCTTAAAATTGATAATACTAATTTTAAATTTCCATTTACTAAGAGTTCTTTACATTCATTATCTCCTTTTTGATAAGCCTTAAATAACTTAATCATTTCACTATTTGTTAACACTCTTATTTTACTTGTATCTATACCACATATTTCTACTTTGTGTTTTGACATAATAAATCCTTTCAAATATATAATGATTATAAAAAGAATTTATTAAACAAAAAAAGCAAATATTTTATATTTGCTTATTCTATATGATTCATAATTGTTTTTACAATGTCAGGATTATTAACAATGTTTACATACGTGTTTCCATCCTCAATTGTTTCTCTTAATACTGTTAATTTTTTATCAAATTTTTCTCCATCTTCAAAAATTTCACTAGTTACATAGTACGTTTCATTTTTATATACAACTTGCCTTAATACCAAATACTCTTTTTTGTCATCTAATTCAATAACTTGGTTCGTTCTGTTTTCCATATTATCTTCCCCTTCCTTTTTCCTCTTCCATTTGATTAAATAAATCGTCAAAGAAGTCTTGATATTCTTGAGCTTCCGCAGCTGATAAAGTACCATCCTCTACAGCTTCTTCAAATGATTGGGCTTCTTCTTTTGCTTCTTCTTCTGTCAATGGAGCTTCAAGCGGTGTCATATCAGGGTTTGTAATTTTATTTGTATCTTCATCAACTGGAGTAACCTCTTCAGCATTGGTTTCCACAACAAATTCTCCATCCTCTGTTTGAGTTATTTTTGTACCATTAGAATCTATCCAAGTATGAGTAACGGGGTTATAAACAGATTCACCTTGTAAATGTGCTTCTTCTGAATCGGCAGGTGCTGAATTGCCTGTTGTTTGATTTATTCCAGTATCTAAATAATACTCGTTTACTACCGGCTCATTTGGTGATGGATTTACTGGTGCTGGTGGAGTAACCTCAGGAACAGGTATTTCGGGCGTAATTGGAGTTTCGGGTTTCGATGGAGTAGAAGGTTTATTCGGTTTCTCTTCTGGTACTGAATCTCCTATTCCAATTTCTGGTTCTATTGCATCAGTGGGATAAGGTATTGCTTCTGGTACATCTGGTTTTTCATATGGTATAGATATCTCTATGGATTGTTGAGGCGTAATTGAAACTACTTTATCATTCTTATTGCTTGAACATTTGCCCGTTAGAGCTAACGCCCCAACTAATACTACTGTACTTGCTATTACAGTTGCCTTTTTCCAATTTTTCTTAAACCAATCTTTAACTTCATCTAATTTTTCCTTAGCAATAGTTTTAAAACCTTTTACTTTCTGTTTAGGACCATCGGGGATAGGTATCATATCAGACTTCGGATTTACGTAAGGTGCTAAGCCTAATTCCGGTTTTTCCTCTTTAACCTTAGATTTTTCAGATTCAACGGTTTTTGAATTTTTAGGTTCTATTGGTGTGGTAGAAATCTTTTTAATTTCACTTTCAGGTATTTCTTTTAGTTTTTCTTCAACGCTCTTTACTACTTCCTCTTTTTCTTCCTCCGATAAATCTTTTAATAATTCCTCATATATTTTCATCTGCTTTGGAGTAAGATCTTTAACAAACGGTGGTAAAATAATTTCACCCTTTTTATTTAAAGTTTCACCGCCGGTTAAATTGATTAAGCTGTCTAATCCTTTTTCAAATGACTCTTCATACAATTCGCCATTAACTTCTAATGTTTCTAATAGTGCTTTAGATGCCATTAATTCTTTCATAATCTTTGATTTTTCTATTTCACGGCTTAACTGAGCTTCTGCTAATAAATTATTAATTTCGTTTCTATTAGAATCCATCTTAGAATGAATTTTTTCAATCTGCATATCGTTGAAACTGAATTTATTATTTAATGATTTATTTCTAATATTTAATATCTCAATTTCACTATTATTATCAAAAATTTCTCTATCAATGTTACTTATTAATGTTTGTTTGGCATCTTGCGACAAATCTTTAGATTCTTCATATTTTTTTCTAATTACTTTCAATTTATCATTTGATTGCTCAAACTTTTCAATTTTTTTATTATTTTCATTAATAATTCTATCGTTTTTATTATTGTTTCTTTCTAATTCTTCTAAGTCAGACTCTAGTAGACTGTTTTCATCATAATATTTTTGAATTTCTGCTGAATACCTCTCATTGTTTGCATCCTCTAATCTTGCATTCAATATTTCAATTTGAGTAGTTATTTCTTTTTTCTTTTCCTCCAACTGCGTTGGACTTAATTTTGCGTTTACATTTTTAACATTATAAATATTTGATGTCAGCATTGATTTAATAGTTTGAAGTTGTTCGTTAACAGCCTCTTCATCAATTTTACCTGACTCAAAATCAGAAATAATTTCATCCAACTTTGATTTTGGATTTGCATTAAAATAATTTGACATATTATTAAGAAGTGATAAATTCTTTTCATATTTGTCCATCCTTGATTCTGGAATTACATTTATATTTTTTAGTTCATCAATTCTTGCTTTTGTTTTGTCAAAATCACTTTGACATTCTACAATACTATTTGTATTTATTTCAAGAGCAGTCATTATTTTAGCTAATTCTTTCTGTTTTTCAGCCAAAATTGCTTTTTTCTCTTCAATATTCTTTTGAAATTCTTCTTTTTCTTTTATAATTCTTGCTTTATTTTGAATCATTGATGTAATATTCCCAAAGTCATTATACTTATCCGCAACGGAATCTAAGTAAGCAATACGATTGGGTGCCGAATTAATTGATCTTTCCAATTTTGCTATTTCTTTTTCTACATCTTCTCTATAAAGATTTATATTAACCTTATAAATATCTAACTGCTGTAAATCGGCTTCTAAGCTTCTTTGAGTTGCTTCTTCCTTTTCAACTGCTACTTCATCATAAATATTCTCTTTTTCTTTTTCTTCGTTAAATTTTAAATTATATTCTAAAACATATGAATTTAAGTCTTCTATCACATCAGTGGCGTTAGCAGTTGCTTTTAATCCTTCTGGCAAACCTTCTTCTAATGCTTTTAATCTTCTAATTATTTCTTCTTTATCCATTATTTTTTCACCTCTTTGTTTCTTACATACAATTTAATTTTATATCTTAATTCCCCGCTTGTATTGATATCATCTAGTGAATACACTTTGTATCCTTTCTCTTGCAATAGCAATAATAACGGCTCTAAATCCATAAATTCTTCATTAAATGTCAACCATTCATCACTATCTCCGAGAATAGTCCTTAATTTTATTTTATTTTTAGTCTCTACAATTCTTGTACCTGCATTTCCTAAACTTGCTGGCTTAGTCGTTGCCCAGCTAGTAAATTCTGTCCATTTACTTGTTCCTGTTTTTGTTGCATCTGACTGTGGCGCAGTTGTGTAATAGTTAATGGTTTGAGAACTCACTTTTTTGTACCACTTCCACCCTGTCGTAGTTGTAGAAGTATCTTTAATTAAGCCTGCTATTGGAGCAGAAACATAATAAGTATTTTCTTTGCTTACATCAGTCGCATTGCTTGGATAATATTTTTTTTCTGTGTATTCGAGTTTGTACCAATTATATCCAACCGCTGTTTTTGCTTCACACAAGTCCGAAGTTATATCGCAAAGTGTCTGACTATATTTAGACCAAGAACTATAATTGCCACAAGATGTTTTATCACTTTTAAGGCCACTTCCGTCAGTGCATCTATAACATACACCATTTTGCCCAACCTCTGTAAGACCTCCATCACATGTATAAATCATTTTTACAGTAATTGTATAACCGGGATTATTCGTCTGCGTATCACATGACAAAAACGAAACAATTTGATTTACATCATTTGGGCTAGCACAATACCATACTTGGGTAGGAGCCGCCGTTACAGGTTTAGAAGTTTCTGTCCAAGTTCTAGTCCTATACCACGTTTGATAAATTGCATTGTCTGAATATATGTATACATCATCTGGAGCAGTGGCACTTACTTTTTTAGTGCCCGCTTCATTTACCCAATAAACTTTATTTTGAGATGCTGCACTAAAATATTTTGATACACTTTTATTTTCATTATCTTTATTATTATATTCATTTGAAGGAGCTACAATATAATATTCTTTTACATTACTTGCATCTGCTTTATCCCCTGGGTAATACTTTTTACTTGTTATATTCCAAATATATTGTAAATCTTTATATCTATAATATTTTGTAGTTGAAATAGTTTTGAATTTGGAATAAGTTATTTCATCTTCCCACAATTCCTCAGTTTCTCCCAAAAGAGAGCTTGATGTGTTTAAATATTCTACCTTATATGTAAATTTTATATCAGAACTATCTTCAATAATATCGCTTTCATTTCCTTCGGCCCAATCTTTATATTGATTATCAGTTACTTCACTGTCACAATTTAAAAATGCTACAAAATGAAGCTTTCCACTTTCCAATTTGCATACTTTTACATAAGTAGAATTGCTATCGCATCCTGTATACTTTGCTTTATCAATTAAATCCTCATTAATTAGTGTGCTTAGTGAAACTGTTTTACAATCTCCTATTGAGCTAGGCAACAAGTATGCATTATATTCATAGTATTCTTTGCCGGCTTCCAATAACGTAGTATTTAAGTCTTTTTCTTTTTTAAATCCTTCACATCCCTTTAATAAAAAGAATATAATGATAATTCCCAATATTACTAATATTGTGATACCTAACCTTTTTATCAAAGAAAGTCTTCTTTCTTCTTTATCCTCGTAATATTCCTCATCCACTTTTTTTGCCATAATAACACCTTACTTTCTACTATATATTTATATATTAACATATATAAAAATAAAAATCTAGAAAAAAAACACATTTTAAATGTGCTTTTATACTTTTAATAGACTTGTTAATCTTTTTATTACTTTTTTCTCTATTCTTGAAATGTAAGATTGACTTATGCCTAACTTTTCGGCTACTTCTCTTTGAGTATATTCTTCTTCATTATTGAGACCATATCTCATTATAATAATTTCTTTATCCCTTCCACTTAGTCTATCAATTTCGCTTAATAAAATACTTTTATCAACCAAATCCTCATATTCCTTTTCAACAACATTGGCTTCCGTTCCAAGAACATCTTCCAAATGTAGTTCATTACCTTCTCCGTCAAAATTTATAGAATCCTCAAAAGATACTTCTATTTTTTTTCTTTTGTTTTTTCTTAAGAACATTAGTATTTCATTATCAATGCATCTAGAAGAATATGTAGCTAGTTTTATATTTTTATCTAATTTATAAGTATTTACGCCTTTTATTAAACCAATTGTCCCTATACTTACCAAATCCTCAAGATCATAACCAGTATTATCATATTTTTTTGATAAAAACACTACTAGTCTTAGGTTATGCTCAATTAATTTGTTCCTAGCATTCATATCCCCAAGTTCTGATAACTTTACTAATCTTTCTTCTTCTTCTTTTACTAAAGGAGGTGGCAATATATCGGCGCTTCCAACATAGTATAATTCATTTTTTGTACTAAATATTTTTCTAAATATTTCCTTAATTTTCATATTCTTTCCTCCAATATTTGTTTATTTATTAAGCAGTCAATTCCTTCTAATTTTATTTTTTCTTTTGATAAGCCTATTAATACATTATCTATTTTTCCAACCTTATCTATATAAATTTTGCTTGGTTTAAAACATTTCAAAAGGTAACTACCATCTACAGTATAAATTGGTACCAGTAAGTATTTTGACTTCAAATCATTAAATATATTTTTATTGACAATTATAATACTTCGTTTTTTGTATGGATCTTTTAACACATTTCCAGTATCATAATACCCATTTAACTTATATGTTTTCTCATCTACATATATATTTATTTTATAAAACAATGAATATTTATATTTTATTTTGAGACATGCCCTAATATAAATATATAAAATAATTGGACTAAATATTACCAAAATTAAATAATTATTAAATAATTCATTTTGTATAAAGTTATATTTGATTTTTAAATTAATAAAATATATAAATCCTCCAATTATTAAACTATTTATAAAAAAATATAACAAATTATTAAAAAAATATTTTATATCTTTGTATCCAAAAGCAATTATTATCATTAAGCTAGCTAACATAAGTTTTAATAGAAAAAGAATTGTATTATTTATATCAACAAAAATTATAATTAAACTTGAAGTGCCTACAAAAGATGATAAAATTAATCTTGATATTTTAATATTCCTTTTTAACATTATTGATACTGATAACATTAATATAAAATCACAAATAAAATTGACTATTATAAGTATATCTAAATATATTTTCATATTTCACCTAAATACATTATAAAAAAAACAACAAACATAATTTGTCGTTTTTTAGAATAAAGTAATATCTTGTTCAGAATTCGTTAAACTTCTTGTTCTTTTTATAGGTTTTTCAGAAATTCCAATTAGTTCTGCTTCTTTCTTTTTGTCTTCTTTTGGTTCTTCTTTAGCCTTTTCTAAGCTGATTAATATGTTTTTAATAATTGATCCTACTTCTCTCACACTTCTTTGATCTATTGTTCCTTTTGAAGTACACCATGCCTTCATAAAATCTCTTATTGAATTTTCTATTTCACTAGTATCATTTGTTCTTTGCATTACATATTTTCCATAAGCAACTTGTATTTTTTCCAAGCATTCATTTATTTTTTCTTTGTAATTATTAGTATTAAATTTTTGATGAGTCCAAATCTTTGCTAAAAATGTTGGCTCGAGAATTTTAGCAATCATTAAATTAGTTAATTCTTTATAATCAGTATATATTTTATCTTTTTTGTAAAACAGTGGAAGTGTTCTTGCTTGACCTTTATACATATATCCAATATACAATTTACCTTTTCCGGTTTCTACTTCTTTGTAATATCTAGATTTTATATCATCTTCATTTTCATATTTTGATGTCACAATTCCATCAATTGTTTCTAGATTTGTTGCTACAGTTATTTTTTTATATACTGAATATTCTATCACTTTTGACTTATCCTCTGAAAATTTGATTTTAAAATTTCCAAAAACAAATTGATTTTTAGGATTTTTGTTATTCTTCGCATATTCAATTAAAAATTTCTTATACTCTTCCTCATTTAAAAAAGATTTTTCAACATTTTCACAAAACATCATTATGTAATACCTATTAGCACTTTCTTTCATAAAGCCTCCTATTTTTCAAACCTGATTTCATTTATTCTATTTTATCACATTTTTCTAATTATTGCACTGTATCATTTAAAGCTTTCTCAAATTTCTATAATTATTCCTAAATCATTTGAAGGTTTATAATATAGTTCAGCAATATTAGTAAAAATGAATTCCTAATATTATAATGCGATTACATAAAAAAAGACTTAAAAAAGTCTATTTTAATATCCATCCATCTGTGACATATCTAGTGCCTGAATAACTCCATCCGCCGGTTTGATTTATAACTTTGCCATTTAAAACCATTGTACTAGATCCTCCCCCATCCAAATTGGAAGCATTATATGCTCCATACCTATAAAGTATATCGGCAAGTTGAACCATACTAACTCCTATTCCGCCTTTGCCTCTTCCATCAAATACAAGCAAAAGAACAATCCCATCTTTTCGCTGAGCAATAGCTGTTCTAGGAGCATAACCGCGACCACCACTACCCTTCATAGTAGCTTTCTCACCATTCATAATTAAGAATGGTCCAAAAGTTACAGCATCTCTCATACCATTCTTTATTGCTGTTTGAGCACTATCATAAGTAAGTACTAAAACATTATCATAATTAAATCCAATTAATCCTCTGCCATATCCGGGGTTAGGGGTTACAGAAGTTATAATTCCATTTTGAATTGTTGTACCCATTGATTTAATAGCACCTGTACTCTTGTTTCTGGTAAGACCACTAGCATTTATACCAGCGATTGCACCAGTAGTTTTAACTAAACCATCTATTGTTTGTCCTCCCTTAGAATTATATTTTGAAACTGCTAATGATATTCTTGAAGGATCATAAACAACTAATAAGTATCCATGATTTTTATTATAGTCAAATTCTATTAATTTATATAAATCGTTCCCCTCATCCCTTTTCAATATTTGTTCATCATATTCATCTTTATATGTAGTAATTTCTCCAGTATTTGTGAATTTTATTTCACTTGTGTTAGTATTCTCTTTAAAAGAAACTACATAACTACTTTGCATTACTTTATTAACCATTTCATCATTATAAAATATATATGCCAAATATTGATGAGTTTGAGTAGTCATAGCTGAAGTTACTAAAGCTTCTCTAAAATAATTAATCGGACCATAAGTTAAAAAGAAACCAGTCAGTACAAAAAAATCTAAAATAATAAAGATTGCAAATGATTTATCAAACTTTTTCTTTTTCTTTTCTTCTATTATTATTTCTTCCATATTTACTCCATTACATATGGATCTTTTTCTGATCCACTCCCACTTTTTATAATTGTATTAGAATTTAAGTAAACAACTGGTTTTATGTTTCTCTCAGCATTTATAGAATTTGCAATTATTCCATTATTATTTGAAATTATATAAATTGTTTGCACACTTTCAATTGCGGGTGTTAATGTGTAAATATCTGTGTAATCTGACAAGAAAAAGTCCATAATTGAAGGTAACCCAACATATGCCTCTATTTCTTTTTCATATATTTTCTTATAATCGTAACTATTAGTTGCATTATAATTGCCTATATACCATTTTCCCATTACTATTTTTTCTTTATCAGAAATTGAATTATAGTAATCTGTGTTTAGATATTGATATAATGAGGATTTATCATAATCATTTACTTTAGTATCAAATTTCATTTTATTTTCTAATATACCATTTAATGCAACTTTTGTTCCAACTTCATCTTGAGATATAATTTTCCAAGTTTGATTATTAAATAACACATATTCATTAATATTTTTTTGATTCAAAACATCTGCCTTTTTTTCACCGATTAAATATGGCTTATCAATACTACCTTCGCCATCAGTGTACATTATATTTTTATTTAATGTTATTACTGGTCTTACACCATAAGTATAAGTAAGACTTGTAGTTTCAACTTCATTGGTATCACTAATATAATAATATAATTTATCGTTCATAGTAGCTAGCCAAAAATTAGTACTATTGTTTAAAAATCCGTTCATTGCCCCTGTACTAGCATAGTCATTTAAAGATAGTGTACCTATAGTATAATTCTTTTTTTCTTCACATAATATCTCATTTATATTATCAACACCATCAAGACATACTTCAGTGTCAACTAGATAAGATTCTGGACTATCTAAATTTTTATATAGTGAACCTTCAGTATCATTTAAATACTCTTTTATATATGAATCATCATACTTGTTATGATTTGCTAAATATACTATGTTATCTTTAGAAACCATTTTTATTTCATTATTTTTATTTATTGATATTATTTGCCATAATAAACCAGAATATTTAACATAGTTATTTTTAAAATTCTTACCATAATAATAAACACTTTGTGTTTTTATTAAATCATTATTGATATAACTATTATTTATAACTTTTTTGTATAATTCCATTTTTGAAGTAGTGGACACACCGCCTTTTGTTGCTCCACCATTATATATTCTGTAATAATGAACTGCTCTATATCCAAAAAATATAAAGCATCCTGCTATTAGTATTGCACTTGTTATTTTAAAAATTTTTTTACCCATAAAAAATACTCCTACTTTAAAAATAATACACTAAAATTATATTCCTTACAAGTGAAAACTATATTTTTAATTAACTTTACATAAAAAAAGACTATAAGATTTATAGTCTTTAAATTATTAAATGGTGATTCCTTAGGGATTCGAACCCTAGACCCACAGATTAAGAGTCTGTTGCTCTACCAGCTGAGCTAAGGAACCATCAAAACAAAATATATTATAGCACTTTATTTTGATTTTGTATACACTAAAATTAAACCCATTAAACTTCCACCAATTATATTTCCCAAGGTTACGGGTAGTAAATTGTTAAGAAGCAAATCTATAATATTAAAATTTTTAAGTAAAGACGCAATTGACAAATAAAACATATTTGCTACACTATGCTCAAATCCTAATGCTATAAATAAGAAAATTGGAATAAATATTACAAATATTTTTTCAATTGTAGATTTGCTAATAGTTGCTAAAAATACTGCAATACATACTAAAATATTACATAAGAATCCCAATATTAATGCACTAATAAAACTCAATGATATTTTTTTTGTTGCAATACTTACAAATGTAGCAGTTAATAATTCGTTTGAGGTAATCACACCGCTTTTATAGATAAGTAATGATAAAATTATGCTTCCTAATAAATTACCTATGTATACTATACCCCAATTAATTAATAAATCTTTTACTTTAATTTTCTTTTTTAAAAGAGGAATAACTAATAGGTTATTGCCAGTAAAAAGTTCTGTCTTTAATAAAACAACCAATATCAAACCCATCGGAAAAATAAGTGCTGATAAAGCTTTTGATAGTGATGGATTATTCACTCTATAACTAACAATTACTGAAGCATATCCTGCCAAAGCTATGAAAAATCCAGCTAAAATAGATAATACTAGTACTTTTATTTTATTTTTTTTTGTTTTATTAACTCCAACGTCTATATAACTTTCTAATTCTTCCATACATACCTCACTACTTTATTTCTCTAACTGACACTCCTGGTGCTAATGTATAATTTTTATATTTTGCAAGTTCTGATACAGTAACTAATTCATATCCTTTAGAGATCAATTCTGGAACCACTATTTTCACAAGTTCAATTGTTGTAAAATGTACATCATGCATTAATATTATATCACCATCTTTCACATTGTCTAGTACTATCGGAGCGGAAATATTTGCGTCTCTATATAACCAATCTTTTGTATCTATACTCCAAAAAATTAAAGGAAATGGAGAGTTTTTTCTAATTGTAGAATTAACGCTTCCATAAGGTGGCCTTAATAGGGAAAGATTATCATTTGTAATTTGATTAAATATAATTGAAGTTGAATTTATTTCATCTAATGCTTTACCTAAACTTATTCTAGTTAAATATTTATGTGAATATGAATGGTTCCCAATTTCCATTCCGGAAGTATATAATTTCTTAGTTATATCACTATACTTCTTCATTTTACTTCCAAGTTCAAAGAATGTTGCCTTGGCACCATTTAATTCCAAACAATCCAAGATTTCCAAAGTATATCCACTAGGACCATCATCAAATGTAAGAGCAACCATTTTTTTACTTTTATCAAATTCTTCTTCTACACTTTTTACATTCAAGTTAACTTTTATATTTGGTATGTATGAAATACTTTTACTATAATCTAAATTTGTAAAATAAATTATGTATCCATCATCAGTTATTAAATAATTAAATTTATCAATATCTTCATTTAAAATCTTTGAACTGACAAATGAAGGGTATTTGTTTTTGACTTTACTAATATTTTCTTTTAATATTTCTTCATTATATATTTCTGCTATATTTGACATATCCTTACTTTTTAAATTTATTAATATATTATTATTTATATCCTTTGGTTTTAAGGTATTATTTATATCAAAAAATATATTTGCATGCTCTTCAATGTAATATATAGAATAATTAATTATTAATTGATTATTATTTAAATCTTTTGCTTCTTCTTTAAATTCTTTTATATAATTATATACCCAGTTTGTAATTAGTTCATTTAATTTCTTATCCTTAAATTTTGGATAATTAACATCTATTACATACTTATCTTCACCATTTATATAAATATTACTTTTAGTAACAGATTTATCAAATATTGAGAAGTCAATTTCCACTTCTGGTTTAGCAAAAGATAATTTTGCTAATACTAGAAAAATAAAAAGCAAGAATATACAAATTAAGTATTTAAAAATTATACTTCTATTATTAAACCATTTCATTTGCATCCTCCTTTTATATTATTAACGATAAAATATTTATAATTCCTTTAAATATTTTATAGCTTGAACCATCTCATCAGTTTGAATAAAAGATGCACTTACTACCATATCAGCACCCATTTGTTTAACTTCCTGTGCACTTTCAACATTTATACCACCATCTATAGAAATAATTGTTTTATAATTATTTTTCTCTATTTCGTTTTTTAATGCTCCTATTTTATAATTAACTCCTGAAATAAAAGATTGTCCACTTTCACCAGGCGTCACACTCATTATTAAAACTAAATCTAAATCCTTTAAATATGGAAATAGATTCTTTATATCAGTTTTAGGATTAATACTTATACCTACTTTTATTCCATAATTTTTTACTTCATTTATAACTTCATCTATATTCTTAATTGCTTCATAGTGAAAAGTAATATATGCTGTATTAAGGACTGCTAGCTCTTTTACATATTTTAAAGGATTATTAACCATCAAATGAACATCTAATGGTTTATTAGATATATCATTAAATTTTTTTATTTCACTAAAAGTATATGTTTTATTTTTAACAAATTTTCCATCCATTACATCTATGTGTAAATAATCTATATTTGTGTTATTAAATTTTTTTATTAATTCTATTGGTTTCTTTTCTTTTGATAATATTGACGCACTTACTAACATTTTATTTTACCTCGCTTACTATTTTTAAATAATTTTTGTACCTTTCATCATAAATTTTGTTTTTATTTAATTTCTCAATTACTTTACATCCATCTTCTTTAATATGCATACATCCTTTATATTTACAATTACAGTTAAACTCTTTATAGTATTTTTTTATTTCTTCTTTACTTATATTTATTTCTAAAGATGAGAAACCAGGAGTGTCTGCTACAAAACCACCCCAAACTTTAAATAATTCTACTATTCTAGTTGTGTGTTTTCCTCTGCCTAAAGATAAAGATATATCATTTGTCTCTAAGTTTAATTTTTTATCTAATTTATTTAATAAAGTAGATTTTCCGGCGCCAGTTTGACCAGTTAGCGCAACAACTGAAGATTTAAATTCTTTTTTTATTTTATTTGTTTCTCTATTAGAATAAACTTTATATCCAAGTAATTTGTAATACTTTTTATACTTTCTAATTTCTAATCTTTCCCTAAAAGTAATTAAGTCTTCTTTAGTAAATATTATTATTGGTTCAATATTGTTTAATGAAGCCAACAGTATTTCTTTATCTAATAGGTATGAAGAAAATCTTGGAATATAAGTAGATGTTACTATAAATAATTTATCTATATTTGAGATAAGTGGCCTTATAAGTGTATTTTTTCTTGCAAGTAATTCTTCTATTCTTTTAGTCGATTCATTAAATATCACATGATCCCCTACTGTGGGTTTAGTATTATTTTTATATAATTTTCCGCTCTGTTCACAAACAAAAATTCCAATATCCGAAGATATTGTATATAAATTTTTGTTAATTTTAATAATTATTCCATTATTCATTTGTCCCAGTTCCATCTGCTTCAGGGTCATCCTCTAGTGGAATCGTAGACAATGTTATTGTGAATGTTATGCCAGGTAAAACAACACTTCCTTCTTGTCTATCTTGCTTGATAATAGTACCTTCTGCTTTATCACTATGCTCTTCATATTCTACTTGTAATTTTAAATTATTATCTTCACAAAATTTCTTTACATCATTTAATGTATGCTTTCCATCAGCAAAATTAGGATATTTTTCTTCTATTTCGGGTATATATATAGTTACAGTGCAAGTATGTTCACTGCTTCCCTGTCTTACTTTAGAACCAGCAATTGGATCAGTTTTTAATACAGTTCCTTCTTTTATATTATCTTCTTTTGAAACTGTTTCCGTTTCCTTTATTACATTACAATTATACATTTCTTTCAATATAGTTTCTACTTCAATATAATTTCTTCCCTTATAGTCTTCTAAAGTAAAAGATTCTGGCCCATTTGAAACATACAATGTAATTGTTGCGCCTTCTTTAACTTTTCTTCCTATCTCTGGACTAGTTTTTACTACATATCCTTCTTCTATTTCATCTGAAGGAGTGTATTCTAATTTTTCATTAACTTGAAATCCCATGTCGGTTAAAATATTAGATGCTTCTGTTGATAATTTTGTTGATACATCTGGTACTGCAATATTTTTTACTTTAGATTTATTAAAGTATATTAACAACACTATTGTCACAATTAATACAAGTCCTGTAAATATTGCACCTAAAATTATTAATATTTTATTTTGTTTTTTGCTTTCAACTATACTTTCTTTTTCTATATTTTTTGCTTGTAATGCATCTTGTTTCTTAACTTCCTTCACCACATCATCTAGAACCTTTGTTTCTTCAAGCTCACGTTCTGAATACTTATAAACATATCTTGGTTCATCCACTCTTGCAGGATCTAAAGCCGTTTTAATATCCTCATACATTTCCCTAGCATCAGTATATCTGTTTTTAGGATTTTTAGCAGTTGATTTTAATATAATATTTTCAATAGATTGAGGAATACTAGGCAAAACTCCCCTTATGCTAGGAAGAGGTTCCTTTAAATGCTTTAAAGCTATTTCAACAGCACTTTCTCCTTTATATGGTACTCTACCAGTTAAAAGCTCATACATCAAAATTCCAATAGAATATATATCACTTCTAATTGTTGATCCTTTTCCATTTGCTTGCTCTGGTGGTAAATAATGGACGCTTCCCATAACTGAATTTGTTTGCGTTAATTGTGTTGAATTAAGTGCAGTTGCTATACCGAAATCTGTTATTTTAATAATTCCGTTTTCTAATATTATTATATTTTGTGGTTTTATATCTCTATGAATAATATAAGCATCATGTGCATGAGCCATACCATCTGTTATTTGTAACATTATATCTATTACTTCAGATATTGTTAAATTACCCCTCTTTTTAAGCAATTGTTTTAAAGTTTTACCTGGACAATATTCCATTACTATGTAATATTGACCATCATCTTCTCCTACATCATAAACTTCAACAATATTAGGGTGTGATAAAGATGATGCAGACAAAGCTTCTCTTTGAAAACGCCTTACAAATTTTTCATCATTAGCAAGGTCTCCTCTTAAAACCTTAACAGCTACTTCTCTATCAAGTATAGTGTCATATGCTAAATAAACATTAGCCATTCCACCTTCACCTAACGTTCTAATAATTTCATATCTGTCGTTAATTTTAGATCCCTTTACTATCAACAGTATCACCACTTTCCTTTATTAAGTAAGCTATTGTAATGTTATCATTGCCACCCCTAGCATTTGCTTTTAAAATCAATTTATTTACTTTTTCTCCAATAGTTAATTCTTTATCATTTAAAACTCTTTCAATTTGTTCCATATTAAGAAGATTAGTTAATCCATCCGAGCATAAAAATATTTCATCTACATCACGTTCTACATCAAATTTATCCATTTGTACTTTTTCCGTAGCCCCTAATGCCTTCATAAGTACATTTTTTTGTGGATGATTCTTTGCTTCCTCTAATGTTAATTCACCAGTTTCAACTAAAATATTGACTAAAGTGTGATCTTTAGTAACTTTATATAGTTTACTATTTTTCATTACAAAACCGCTAGAGTCTCCCACATTACCAAATATTAAGTATTCATTTGTGAGTATTGCGCATACACATGTTGTACCAAGTCCTGAAGTTTCAGGATAAGTTTCAGCATATTTTAAAATCTGTACATTTATTTCGTCAGTCATTTCTTGAAGCCAATTAACAGCTTCTTCCTTAGTGCCTATGCTACTAAGTTTTGAAAATCTTTTTCCCATTTCTGTTACAACTAAAGAAGATGCTACTTCACCGGCTTTATGTCCACCCATACCATCAGCAACAATTAATAAATATTCACTATTCAAATTCTTAACTATAGTGACACTGTCTTCGTTATGACTTCTAACTTTTCCAGCATCTGTTTGATAATATGTTAACATAGATCCTCCTCTTTTTTTCTTGCCATTAATTGACCACATGCTGCAGAAAGGGTCCCACCCATCTCTCTTCTTATTGTGGCGTTTATTCCATTCTTAATAAGTATATCATAAAATGAAAGAATTTTAAACTTCTCACTTCTTTTAAAAGTTATATCTTTTGTTTCGTTCATTGGAATTATATTGACATATACTAATTTACCACTTAGTAGTTTACACAATTCTTTCGCATCATTTACACTGTCATTTACATCATTTATCATAATGTATTCTATAGTTACCCTTCTATTTGTTTTTTCTATATAGTAGTCAATAGCTTTCATCAATTCTTGAATTTTATATTTTTTATTAATAGGCATTAATTTATTTCTTATTTCATCATTAGGTGCATGCAAGGAAATGGCTAAATTAACTCCAACTTTTAAATCAGCAAATTCATAAATTTTTGGAACTAATCCACAAGTGGATACCGTTATTTTTCGAGATCCTAACTCTATCATTTTAGGGTTGGAGGCGATATTAATAAACTTTACAAAATTATCATAATTATCAAAGGGTTCACCAATACCCATAATAACTATATTATCAATTCTTTCATTTATTAACGATTCAATCGTAAGTAGTTGTAAGACCATTTCGCCCGCAGTCAAATTCCTTACTTTTTTTAATCTTCCACTTTGACAAAATGCACAGCCCATATTGCAACCAATTTCAGAAGATATGCATAAACTCTTGCCATAATCATGAAACATTAAAACACATTCTATTTTATTTTTATCATCTAATTCTAATAAATACTTATGAGCTTCTGTCTCTGTTTCTTTTATCGTAATATTTAACAATTTTGTTGTAAAATTATTAGACAAAAACTCTATTAAGTTTTTACTTAAATTAGTCATTAAATTAAAATCATAAACTTTTTTCTTATAGATCCAATCTATTATTTGAGATGTATTATATTTTTTAAAACCATTGTCAATTAATAAATTGTTTAGTTCTTCTTCAGTATAGTTAAATATACTTTTCATATCTACTCCATCACAATTTTTAAACGTCTTACACCAGCTGAGGAAGATTCTTCTTTAACAATCTTTACTTTTCCTATCTCACTAGTATTGCTAACATGAGGTCCACCGCATATTTCTTTAGAAACACCAGGTATTGTATAAACTGTTACTTTAGCTCCATATTTATTGGTAAATATACCTTCAGCGCCACTTTTTTTAGCGTCTTCATAACTAAGTTCCTCTCTTATAACTGGTAGAGAATCAGATATTACTTTGTTAATCTTAGATTTTAATATAATTTTTTCTTCATCGGTCATTTTATGATCTAGTGGGAAATCCATTCTAAGTCTTTCAGGTGTTATATTTGATCCTTTTTGAATTACTTCTTTACCAAACATTTCTTTTAAGCACGCTAAAGTTATGTGGGCTAAAGTGTGATATTTTGTTGACTCATATGAGTTATCAGCTAAGCCTCCTTTAAATTCGCCTGCAGAAGCAGTTCTTGACTTTTCTTGATGCTCTTTAAACTTTTGATTAAACTCACTAACATCTACATCCATATTTTTTTCATTAGCAAGTTCAATAGTAAATTCTAAAGGAAAGCCAAAAGTATCAAATAATTTAAATGCATTAACTCCATCTATTTTATTATTATCAATATTTTTAGCTATTTTATCGAACATTCTCATTCCGGAAACTAGAGTTTTATTAAATCTATTTTCTTCTTTTAACAATTCATCAATAATGAAATTTTTATTTCTTTCAAGTTCATCATAATCTTCTTTATAGTCATTTATAACAACTAAAGCTAAATCTTCTAATATAGACACTTCAACATTTAAACTTTTTATATACCTAATCATTCTTCTAATAAGTCGTCTTAACACATAACCAGGGCCTATATTTGATGGTGTTAATTTATGATCATCGCCTAATATAAATACACTTGTTCTAATGTGATCCATAATAATTCTAAATGCCTTTTTATTTTCTTCATACTCCATATTAGTTAAACTTTCTAATTTAAGTTTACTATTTTCAAATATAGAAGTATCATATACACTATTTTTGCCATTCAAAACTGTAAGGGTACGCTCCACTCCCATACCCGTATCAACATTTTTGTGATCAAGTAAAGTATACACTCCATTATTGGAATTAAACTCCATAAATACATCATTCCATATTTCTAAATATTTTCCACAGCTACATGATGGGCTACATTTACTAGAGCAAGCTTCTTTTCCTGTATCATAAAACATCTCAGTATCCGGTCCACAAGGTCCAGCTCCACTTCCTAATTCCCACCAGTTATCATTACTTCCTAAAAAGAAAATATGATCTTCCTTAACTCCCACACTTTTCCATAAGTTGTAACTTTCGGTATCCTTAGGAGCATTCTCATTGCCTTCAAAAACAGTAAAAAATAATTTATTTTTATCTATTGCCAAATATTCTTTACTAGTCAAAAATTCAAAAGACCAAGGTATCATTTCACTTTTAAAATAATCTCCAAAAGACCAATTTCCAAGCATCTCAAAAAATGTCAAATGTGAATTATCTCCAACACTATCTATGTCACTTGTCCTTAAACATTTTTGAACATCACATATTCTTTTACCCTCTGGGTGTGGCGTGCCAAGTAGATAAGGTACTAAAGGATGCATACCAGCTGTAGTAAATAAAACAGACGGATCATTTTCAGGTATTATACTAGCACTTGATATGATTTTGTGCCCTTTACTTTCAAAAAATTTAAAATACTTATTAATTAATACTTTCCTAGTTAATTCTTCCATAATAAAACTCCTCTTAAATATAAATAAATTATAACATTATTTATAAAATTTAAAAAGAGTTTAAATAAGTTATAGATTTTTAATTACAAGTGGCAGATGTTCCCACCGGTTCTAAAGTATACCCTGAAGCACATGTTGTATTTATTGTTGGAGTATCTGAATAATATGACTTTGAACTTGATTGAGAGTATAAAGTATATTCCCCAGTACAACCAGTTGTATTAACCACATAATTGTCATATGTATATCCATATGAAGTGACATATCTGGCAATGGCCCACACTTGATTATCAGCTGGATAACAATCGGCTATCGGAACTGCCTTCGATAACTGAATATTATTAGGATTAGGGTTTTCTTCGTCCCAATACATTGTTCGCTTTTAAACCCATTAGTACCTTCACTGTCTTGCCAAGATGCTATTCCATCTTTTCCCGTAATTAATAGTTCTTTTAATTTTGATGAATCCCAGCATCCATCTTGTCCCCAATGTTTAGCCCCTCTAGCTTTCAAATAGCAATAATAAGACTTACCATCTGTATAATTGATCCAAAATTTATAAATATAACCCCACATAGAGGATTCACATCCAAAAGACTCACACCCTGTTTTGCCAGCCGATGAACAAGCAGAAACAGCTGCATTGCCATCAGAATAACTACATGCTGACTCCCCTCTTTTTTTACATGTATAACTTGGAATACATTTATAGCATTTATATAGTCTTCTTTGTATAGCATAATATGTGCTTCCATTTACATTTGCATCCACAAGAGCACCGACTGCATATATTGCATCTGTTGAGTTTGAATATAAATTCCAGCCCATTGTTCTATAACCTGACAGAGCAGTAATTGTAGGTGCTGTTACTTTACATGTTGTATCGGTGTTATATATAGTACAAGGATTTGCTTCACCTATCGAGTCTGCTCCATTTTTATCAAATGTTGCTGATATGCCTTTGCTTGTTATTGCGTAATATGTTTCATCTTCGGATATTGTTATATCTCCCTCAGCACTTACTGATTCTTTGTGAGCATTAGCATTTGTATTCCATCCTATTGCTGTCCCATCAGTTCTTGTTATTGTTGGAGTTGTTACATTACACGCTGTAGCAGTATTATAAATTGTACAAGGTATTGATGTTGTTCCTATCGATGTTGCTCCATTTGTAACAAAAGTGGCTGATATTTGTTTACTTGTTATTGCATAATATGTTGTACCATTATTATCCTCTGATATTGTTATATCTTGTTCAGTGCTCACTAATTTATCATGAGCATTAGAATCTATATTCCATCCTATTTTGTTATAACTATCCCTTTGTATAGAAGGCGATTTAAGACTACAACTTCCTCCTTCAACAGTAGAGCAAGCCATTGAAGTTGGACCGCTTTCAGTAGCTCCATTAAGGTTACAGTCTAACCCCTAACCGGGTTAGTTTTTTTATGCCCTCTTGGTTCATCTACAAGATACCACAGAAATTTTGTTTTATCTACTAATTTGTGGCACTTTTGTAGACTTTTTTGAGAACTTTTGTAGGAAGTTTGTAAATTGTTTGTAGGTTTATATTTATATCTATATTAGGTATAATTGTAGACTTTTTGTAGAATTAAAAAAAAGCATCGATGTTCATCGCATCTATGCTTCTTTTAATTGTTAAATTGTAATTTGTTATTATTAATTTAAATTTTGATTGTTTCTAATAATTCCATTATAAATTCGTTGTTGGTAATACTATTTCCAGATAATGTTATTACATATTGAACATCATTACCTAATATATGAATCTCTTTTAAATTATCTGATAGACTATTTATTATATAACCAGATAGCCTTCCGTCAATTAAAGTTATATTTTCAAATTCAGGTAAAGTCACTTCTACAAAACTATTTATTAAAAAATTGTTTTTTATAGTTTCATTATTCATAAATATATTATTGTATATGCAATAATTATTTTTTATATAACTTAATAAATCAATATCGTTTTTAATTTTTTTATCACTTAAGTAATCTTTCATACTTTCTTCAGTTTTAAAATTATATTCATCAGCATCATCTTCTGTATATAAACTAAATGAATTAAAATTAAGAATATCAATATATTGTTGTGTTTTATCTATTGTATAAAATGACTCAATATTTCCATTAGTATCATATTTAACCTTTATAGTTGAATTGTTTTCATTTACTATATATTCTTTAAAATAATTTCTCATAGTTAATTCTTCATAATTTAAAATTTCATCACTTTCTACTTCGTTATAATTAACTACTGTTATAGTTTTTGTAAAAATATTATCTAAATTTAAATTTCTTTCCTCACTTTTAAATTTGTTTAAAACCAGCAACTTGTTAATTAATATTAGTAGTAATACTATCACAAATGTAATTATAATTGTTAAAAATATTTTTTTATTTTTCATAAAATCATCCCTTTCTAAATGAGGTAGTGTGAAATGTTTATAACACTACCACTTATATTATAACACAACTTTTTTATTTTTTCTAAAATAACTTGTAATAAATTCAAACTAGAGTTAATATCACAACGAGGTGATAATTTTGGGACGCAAACATTTTAGGAGTTCTGATATCTATGATGTGGTTGCATCTAATATAAAAAAATGTAGAAAGGATGCCGGACTTACACAAGTTCAAGTTGCTGAACTAACTGGATACTCTCACGAATTTATAAGGCGTGTAGAAGCACCAAATTGTAAAAAAAATTTTACTATTGAAAGCGTTTATATAATATCCAAGGCTTTGGGTATTCATATATCAGAATTATTCAAAAAAAAGGAGTCAGACGATTAATTTCTGGCTTCTTTTTTAGTGAGCTCCAAACTTTAATTTGAAGTATTATCACACCACCTCCCTCCATTATAATTAAAGTATACAATATATTCTACAAAGTTTTGATTTTTAGTTGGTTCTATTTCTCCAAACTTTGCTTGTGTTATTGACTTAATTCTTGTTATTGCAATAAGTTCATCATTAATAGATGTATTATCAACTGGATTAACTACACAGCCTATTTCTTCATTGCATCCTTCGCTTATCTCTTTAACATCTATGTCTACATCACCAGAATATATTAATGTCCTTACTTTTATTTGTATTTGTGTTGCATTCCCAAATGCGTCTTTATTTCTTGTTGCATATAGCTCAGCAGCTGAAATTATTGATTCTCTTTTTGCTGCATATGCTCTTTGCTTCATAGAGGCAGATATTTTCATTACTGATGGTACTGCAATTAATAAAATTACCGCAATTATTGCAATTGTTACCAATATTTCTATCAGCGTAAATCCTTTTTATTTTTCATATACACTCCTACTATAAATAAATTCTATCACATTTCTTTTATAAAAAAAAGAGTTTATCAAAAACTCTAATTTAACATGAACCACTTGTTGTTCCATATGTTACTTGATTAGGATATGAAGATGGACAATCTCCATTTTCATATTTGCCTGAAGCAAATATTTTACAAGAATTCGTATTTGTAGCTATTACTGTTCCACCTCCACAACTAGATTGGTTATATGACATTATATAATAATCATATCCATAAGTTGTTGTTCCTGTCCTAATAGGATCGAATCCTTTTAAATTACATTCTCCAAAAGTTCCCACAAGTGCTTTATTTTTATAAGATTGACATTTTTCTTCGTAAAAATAATTATCTTTGTCAGTTGTATGATGACTATAAAATAACCATATACTATCTGCATGTTTACTACCAGCCTCTACCTCATTTTCGCATAAACTTGTTTTAGTATCACTATCAGTTTTTACCATTATTTTCCTAAATAATTCTTTTAAGCAGCTATACTTGGCAGTACTATTTTCTGTATATTGATCACAGACATCTACATCTATATAAAAATTTGTACTAGAAACTGATGTGGAGCAATCTTTCCATAATACACTAGAAGGTGCATCACTATCACAACTAACTGCATTTTCTCTTCCAGTTTTACCCAAAATACAAAATTTATCTGTATCTGAAGTAGAATATGTATAAGGTCCACTTGTTTGACTCGTTTGTGAACATCCTGTGACATTTGCTATAGATGAACATGCACCAGAAGCTGCTCCTGAATCAGTCGTATATGGTGCTTGACTTTGTAAAGCACTTTTGCAAGTATATGTATTTGTAACATTATTTGTATAGCAAGCATATCCTTGTCTTTGTATTGCATAATATGTAATATTACTTGAAATAGAAGCAGATCCACCTACATTTATAGTTTGAGTTGTTGCAGTTTGAACCGTATTCCATCCAGCTAAAATTTTATCGCTAGCTACTGTTATTGTTGGAGTTGTTACATTACATGCTGTAGCAGTATTATACATTGTACAAGGTATTGATGTTGCACCTATTGATACTACACCATTTGAATTAAATGTTGCTGTTAGTGTCTTACTTGTTATTGCATAATATGTTGTATTTCCATCTGTAGATGCTAAACCACCCGCGCCTACTGATGCCGCTGTTGCATTAGCATTTGTATTCCATCCTATTGCTGTCCCATCAGTTCTTGTTATTGTTGGAGTTGTTACATTACACGCTGTAGCAGTATTATAAATTGTACAAGGTATTGATGTTGTTCCTATCGATGTTGCTCCATTTGTAACAAAAGTGGCTGATATTTGTTTACTTGTTATTGCATAATATGTTGTACCATTATTATCCTCTG
>CAZLNV010000010.1:0-27940 GCA_964561095.1 uncultured Muribaculaceae bacterium
CGGTTATTACAGTACCTGCATATTTCTCAGATGCACAGAGACAGGCAACAAAGGATGCAGGAAGAATTGCAGGACTTGATGTAAAGAGAATTATCAATGAACCTACTGCAGCATCACTTGCATATGGTCTTGATAAGGATGAGAATCCTCATAAGATTTTGGTTTATGATTTGGGTGGTGGTACATTTGATGTATCAATTCTTGAACTTGGAGATGGCGTATTTGAAGTTAAATCAACAGCTGGTAATAATAAACTAGGTGGGGATGATTTTGATAATAGAATAATTGATTATCTAGTAAGTGAATTTAAAAAAGATAATGGAATAGATTTGTCAAAAGATAAACTTGCAATGCAAAGATTAAAAGAGGGAGCAGAAAAAGCTAAAAAAGATTTAAGTGGTGTAGTTACTACTCAAATTAGTTTACCTTTTATAACTCAAGGTCAATCAGGTCCATTACATTTAGATATGAATTTAACTAGAGCAAAATTTGAAGGATTAATTAATGATTTAGTAGAATCAACTAGAAAAGAAGTTAGAAATGCTTTAAAAGATGCTAAATTAGATAAGAAAGATATTGATAAAGTATTATTAGTAGGTGGTTCTACTCGTATACCTTGTGTTCAATCTCTTGTTAAAGAAGAATTAGGCCAAGATCCAAGCAAGGAAGTTAACCCAGATGAAGCAGTTGCTATAGGTGCTGCTATTCAAGGTGGCGTTTTAACTGGTGAAGTAGAAGATTTGGTTTTACTTGATGTAACTCCACTATCTTTGGGAATTGAAACATTAGGAAATGTAATGACAGTATTAATTCCAAGAAATACTACAATACCAACTACTAAATCACAAGTATTTAGTACAGCAGCTGATAATCAACCTGCAGTTGACATTCATATATTACAAGGTGAAAGACCAATGGCTGGAGACAATAAAACTTTAGGACATTTTCAACTTGCAAATATACCACCAGCACCAAGAGGAGTTCCTCAAATTCAAGTGTCTTTTGATATAGATGCCAATGGTATTGTAAACGTTAAAGCAAAAGATTTGGGTACAAATAAAGAGCAGGCAATTACTATTACTTCAAATACTAATTTAAGTGATGAAGAAATAGATAAAATGATGAAGGAAGCAGAAGCTAATAAAGAAGCAGATACTAAAAAGAAAGAATTAGCCGAAGTTAAAAATGAGACAGAGCAATTAATATTTACATCTGAAAAAGCTATAAAAGATTTAGGCGATAAAGTTAAGGATGATGAAAAGAAAGAAATAGATTCTTTAATAGAAGATGCTAAAAAAGCATTGGAAACAGATGATGTTAAAAAAATTAAAGAGGCACAAGAAAAGTTAAGCGAAAAAGCTATGGCTTTATCTTCTAGAGTATATGAAGAAATTAATAAAGCATCTGCTGAAGCTGCTTCAAAAGAAACAGAAACTTCTAAAGAAAGCGATAAAAAAGAAGATAATGTTAAAGAAGCAGAATACGAAGAAAAATAGTAAAGTTTTATATTAATTAGATAGGGGCTCTTCTAAAGAGAGTCCCTTACTAATATTAAGGAGAATTATGAATAAAGAATTAGCTGAATTTTATATTAATTATAGTTTAAATTGTGGGGTAGACTTTTCTGAGATATTTTATGAAGAAAGAGATGCAAATGAGATAAAGTTAAGAGAAGGAAGAATAGATGTTGCTACTTCTTCATATAAAAAAGGATTAGGTATTAGACTTGCAAAAAAGGATATTATTTCTTATGGCAGTACTAATAATATAGAAGAAAATAATGTAATAAGCATTATTGATAATTTAAAACATAATTATAGTAAAAAAAGGATAATTAATGAAGTTAAATTGAAAGAAGAAAAAAATGAAAGTGATTACGAAGATCTAACTTTAAAAGAAAAAAAAGATATTTTGTATAAAATAAATTCATTAACTAAAAAAGCAGATTCAAGAGTAGACAAAGTAATTGCAACTTTAAGTTCTTCTAAGCAAAAAGTTATTATAGCTAATTCTAAAGAGAAATATGTAGTTGATAATAGAAACAATACAATTCTCATAATTAATGTAGTTGTTAGAGAAAATGGAATTACAGCAAGTTCTAGTAAAAGAATAGGTTACTCAACTGATGCACTATTTTTAAGAGATTACAAATTTGAAGATGCTATAAAAGAACTTGTTAATTCAGCGATAATGAAATTAGGCGCTATTAATATGGAAGGTGGAGTAATGCCAGTTGTTATTGGTCCGGGATTTGGAGCAGTAATTTTTCACGAGGCAGTAGGTCATGCCTTAGAAGCAACAACTGTTGCAGATAAACTATCAGTTGTAAGTAATAAATATAATAAAAAAATAGCAACTGATAAAGTGACTTTAATAGATGATGGAACTCTAGAAAATTTATGGGGTACAACATATTATGATGATGAAGGTAATAAAACAAAAAGAAATATCCTTATAGATAAAGGTATATTAACATCTTATTTAATTGATGAATTAAATTCTAAAAAAATGAAAATGCCAATTACCGGAAGTGGAAGAAGACAAAACTACAAATTTATTCCAACAAGTAGAATGAATAATACATATTTGATGCCTGGTAATGACTCAATAGATGATATGATTAAAAGTATTAAATATGGACTTTATGCAAAAGAAATGGGTGGAGGAAGTGTTGATCCTGTAACTGGTGACTTTAATTTTACGGTTGAAGAAGGCTACATAATTAGAAATGGTAAAATTTGTGAAATTGTTAAACTTGTATCTTTAATAGGTAACACGTTAGATATTTTAAAACAAGTTGAAATGGTAAGTGATAATTTATCTTTTGGAGAAGGTTTTTGTGGAAGCATAAGTGGACTTGTAAATACAACAATTGGCGAACCAACTATTAAAATATCAAAAATTTTAGTCGGAGGTGGTTTAAGTGATTAATGAGTTAATAAAAATAGGTAAAAAAAATAATATAATTATTGAAGTTTATAACACTAACAATAAAAACTGGTTGGTTGAAACATTCAATAATAAAATAATTAATTATAATATATCTTGTGAAAGTGATTATTCTATTAAAGCATTATACAAAGGTAAAAATATTTATTTAACTACTAACAACATAGAAAATACTGATGAAATTATAAGTAAAATATTATATTTATATGAATTATCTGATAATAAGGACTTAAGTGATTTTGCAAAAAAAATTGATATCACTAAAAAGGGAAAAAAGATTATTAATATTGATTTTGAAAAAGTGTCTTTATTCTTAAAAGGATTAAATAAATTAAAAAATGAATATCCATATTTAAAAACTATAAGTACTGGGTTTAGTTTTATAAATAAAGAAATAGTGTTAGCAAATAAAGATATTGAATTAAAAGATTGTGAAAATTACATAGAAATAAGTACTGAAGTTGTTATTAAAAGCAAAGGTAGAACCGAAACAAATTACTTTAATCTTTATACAAATAAATATGATGAAGCCGAAATTACAAATAAAGTTACTAATTTAATAGAGGAAACAATTAAAAAGTTAAATGCTAAGTCTATTAAAACAAGCAACTCTAATGTAATTTTAAGTAATAAAGTAATGTATGAAATACTAAAATCTTTTAGTTCTATGTTTTATGCAAAAAATATTAGATTAGGAGTTTCAGTCTTAAATGACAAATTTAATAAAAAAGTTTTTAATAATAGATTAAGTATAATTGAAGATCCAAATAATGAAAATATGACATCCAGTAGGCTATTTGATAATGAAGGAACAAAAACTTATTTTAAAGAAATAATAAAAAATGGAATATTTAAAACTAAGTTATATGATAATGAAGAAGCAAAACTTGATAATACAATTTCAACTGGTAATTCATATGGAGTTAGAAATATGTACATCATTCCCGGTGATAAAACACTTGATGAATTGATTGAGATAGCTAACTATGGGGTTATTATTAATGATATTGCAGGTCTTCATTCTGGAATAAATATCATAACTGGCGACTTTTCAGTTCAATGCAGTGGATATAGAATTGAAAATGGTAAAAAGACTACTCCTATAAAAATGTTTGTAATGAGTAGCAATATAATAGAAATATTATCAAATATAAAAGAAGTAGGAAATGATTTGGAATTTTATGAAATTGAGGGTGGTAGTCCATCTGTGCTAGTTGGCAATGTTGATATTGCTGGCAGTGAAAAATAGAGGTATATAATGGCAAAAAAAGATTATTATGAAATATTAGGCGTTGATAAAAATGCTAGTGAAGATGAAATAAAAAGTGCATTTAGAAAATTAGCTAAAAAGTATCATCCTGATGTATGCAAAGAAGAAGGCGGAGCTGAAAAGTTTAAGGAAGCCCAAGAAGCTTATGCAGTTTTATCTGATAAAAATCAACGAAGTAAGTATGACCAATTTGGGCATGCTGCTTTTGAAGGTTCTAATGGGAATCCAACTTCAGGCGGAGGATATGACTTTAGTGGCTTTGACTTTTCATCTATATTTGATGAAATATTTGGAAGAAATGGAGATTTTTCAAATTTTGGTTTTGAAGATTTAATGGGAAATGGGAGAAGAAAAAACTCTAGAACTTCTAAAGGAAGAGATTTAGGTTACTTAATGGAAGTGACATTTGAAGAAGCAGTTAATGGATGTAAAAAAGATATTGAACTTGAAATGGTAGTTGATTGTCCAGAATGTGATGGTAAGGGTGGACATGGTGAAATAAGTTGTCCGGAATGTGGCGGAAGTGGTTATAGGACTACTCAGACCAACACTATATTTGGATCTTTTGCAACTAAAACTGTATGTCCAGAATGTGGTGGAAAAGGTGTAACATATAAGGAAACTTGCAGTAAATGTAAAGGAAGAGGGAAAATAAAAGAAGATAAGGTAATTACAATTACCGTACCAAAAGGCATAGATAGTAAAGAGCAGATACGACTTAGTGGAAAAGGTGAAAGCGGAAGTAATGGTGGTCCTAATGGAGACTTATATATTGAATTTAAAGTAAAACCACATCCGTTATTTAAAAGAGAAGGAAATGACATACATATCGAGTTACCCGTAAATATATGTGATTTAGTGCTTGGAAGTAGCAAAACAATTAAAACATTAGATGGATTTATTACTTTAAAAATACCAGCTGGTTCAAATGCTGGGGATATTCTTAAAATTAAAAACAAGGGCATCGAAACTGATGGATGGAGAAACGGAGACTTTTTTGTAACATTAAAATTAATTACCCCTACAAAATTAACAAAAGAACAAAAAGAGTTATTTGAAGATCTAAGTAATACAGATTTAGAAAAGGATTTAGAGTTTTCTAAATTTGAAAAATTAAATAAATAAATTATTAAAAACAAAGCACAATATAAATATGAATACATTAGTGCTTTGTTTTTTAATAATAATTGTTAGAATCATTGAAACATCAATGGCAACTATTAGAATGATTTTTACAATAAAGAATAATAAGTTACTAGCTACCTTAATAGCATTTTTTGAAATACTTATTTGGTTTTTGATTGTAAAAGAAGCTATAAATGCAGAAGAAGGTAATATATTTATTGCTATTAGTTATGCAATGGGTTTTGCACTTGGTACATACTTTGGAATGGTTATTAATGAAAAGAAAGTCCCTTCAAATATTATGCTGACTGTCATAGTAAACAAAAATAGAGAAGCAATATTCAAAGAATTAATTGATAATAAGTATGCTTTTAGTGTTTTGAAGGCAAAAGGAAAAGATTTAAAAAGTAATAAAGACATATTAATTATAGTAACTACTAATAAAAGAATAAAGAAATTAGAACGTATCTTATTAGCACATGATGATAAAATATTTATAGTTACAAACGAGCCAAAACAAATTTTTAATGGTTTTTTCTAATAAAAAAAGTGTTTTTGAAATTTTTGTCGTATATAATAAGTAGAGGGATATAAAATGGCTGAATTGAAGGACAACACTTTAATTAACAAAATTGTATCAAGCAATAACATAGTTGATGTTATTGGTAATTATATAAATCTTGAACATAAAGGCAAAAACTTTTTTGGTGTTTGCCCTTTTCATGATGATCATTCACCAAGTATGTCTGTAAGTCCTGAAAAAAATATTTATAAATGCTTTTCATGTGGAGCAACCGGAAATTCAATAACTTTCTTAATGGATTATTTAGGAATAACTTTTAAAGAAGCAATAAAAATTTTGGCCGATAATGCTGGGATAATACTTGATTCATCCTTTACAAAGAAAAAAGAAAATAACATATATGAAGAATACTACAAAATAAATTTATTAGCTACATCTATTTTTAAAAATAATTTGGTTAGTAGTAAAGGAACTGATGCAAGAGAATATTTAGCTAAAAGAAGTTTATCTGAAGAAACTATTAAATATTTTGATATAGGTTTATCATTAGATAACTCATTAGGCGAAGCACTATCAAATAAATATAGTAAGCTATTATTAAATGAAATAGATTTATGTAAAGAATATAATGGTAAATTAGTGGATACATTCATAAATAGAATTATGTTTCCTATAAAAGACACAGATGGTAACATAGTTGGATTTACTGGAAGAATATATAGAAAAAATGACTTAGAAGAAAGCAAATATGTTAATACAAAAGAAACTATGATTTTTAAAAAAGGTTTGCTATTATACAACTTTAATAATGCATTAGAATTTATAAGAAAGCAAAAAGAAATAATAATTTGTGAAGGTCAGATGGATACAATTAGACTTTATACAATAGGTATTAAGAATGCCGTTTCACTATCGGGGACAAGCATTACCAAAGAACAAATAGATATTATTAAAAAATTAAAATGTAATATTGTATTGAATTTAGACCAAGATGATGCTGGTAAAATAGCAACTAATAATATAGGTTCGATTTTTGAAAAATTAGGTTTAAAAGTAAAAGTAATACTTTTTAGCGGAGCAAAAGATACTGATGAGTTAATAGTATCGAGTGGTAAAGATGCATTTTTAAATGCATATAAGAATAAAGTAGAATTTATAAATTTTAAATTAGATTATTTGAAAAAAAATAAAAATTTGAATGATTCGGTTGAACTTTCAAAATATATTAATGAAGTACTAGACAATTTAAATAAATTAGATGATGCTATATTAATTGAATTAAAAATAAAAGAATTATCACAAAAATATGGAGTGAGTGAAAGTGTTTTAAGAAGTAAAATAAATAAAAAAGAATCTATAAAACTAATACAAAAAGAAAAAATCAAATCTAATGTCTATAATAAATATGAAAAAGCAGAATTAAGAATTGTTTACTTGATGCTTGAAAACGTGGATGTCATCAGAAGTTATGAAAACAATTTGGGATTCTTAGTAACTGAGGAGATAACTAATTTTGCAAATGAGATAGTTAATTATAGGATGAAAAATAAAGGGTTTGACTTATCGGATTTCATAACTTATACTTATATGGGTAAAAATTTAGATACTACTTTAAAAAAAGTTATGGAAAATGGAGGACCTTCAGACTATACGGAAGAAGAACTTGATGACTTAATAAATATGATTAGAGAATACTCAGTCAAAAGGGAGATGAATAAACTTAAAAATAAATTATTTGAAACTTTAGATATAGAAGAAAAGAAAAAAATAACAAAAAAAATAGAAAATATGAAAAAGGAAGTGTTAACATGGTACAAGAAATAAAAACATTTGAAGAAAGAATTGAAGAATTAATTGTTGAAGGTAAAAAACAAGGGTTTATAACTTATGAAACTATTGCTAAGAAATTAGAGGGACTAGATGTTGATAATAATTCATTTGATGAATTATATAATAAATTAACTGAGAATCAGATAGATGTTATAACTGAAGATGAAGCAAACGGAGGGGAAACATTAAAAATAGATACTACTTTTAATGATATTCCGGATGACTCCAAGGATATGAGTGTAAAAGATAATGTAAGAATGTATTTAAAAGACATAGGAAAAATTAGCTTATTATCTTTAGAAGAAGAACAAGTGTTAAGTAGAAGAGTAGCTGAAGGAGATGATGAAGCTAAAAATATATTGGCTGAGTCAAATCTTAGATTAGTTGTTAGTATTGCTAAAAGATATGTAGGAAGAGGACTATTATTCTTGGATTTAATTCAAGAAGGTAACATGGGACTTATGAAAGCTGTTGAAAAATTTGACTATAATAAAGGATACAAATTTTCTACATACGCTACTTGGTGGATTAGACAAGCAATCACAAGAGCTTTAGCAGATCAAGCAAGGACAATTAGAGTACCCGTTCATATGGTCGAAACAATAAATAAAATGGCCCGAATTGAAAGACAAATGACTTTGGAACTTAATAGAGAACCAACAGATGAAGAATTATCTAAAAAAATGGGGCTTACTATTGATAAAATTATAGTAATAAGAAAAATATCTCAAGATCCAGTATCACTAGAAACTCCAATTGGGGATGAAGAGGATTCTCATTTGGGAGACTTTTTAGCGGATGACAAAATTAAATCTCCTGAAGATTATGCTACTTATGAAATATTAAAAGATGAACTTAAAGATGTGTTAATGACTTTAACTAAAAGAGAAGAAGAAGTATTAGAATTAAGATTTGGCCTATTTGACGGAAGTTATCATACTTTGGAAGAAGTTGGCAAAAAATTTGGCGTAACAAGAGAAAGAATTAGACAAATAGAAGCAAAAGCCTTGAGAAAATTAAGACATCCATCACGTGCTAAAAAATTAAAGGATTTCTTAATTGAATAAGAGAATCATAAAAATAGCTTCTTATGTTGAACCTTATGATAAAGTGATTGACGTAGGATGTGATATGGCCTTATTAGGAGAATATTTAGCAAAAAAAAATATTTTTTCTGTCTCTTCTGATATTAGAAGAAATATTATTGAAAACGCATCAAAAAGAATTGAAAAATTAGAATTAAATAAATATATAAAATTTATTGTTACAGATGGACTTGATAATACAGAAAGTGAAGAATTTGACACTGTAGTTTTATCTGGTATGGGAACATACACTATATTGAAAATATTAGAAAGAAGCATAAAAAAATATAAAAAAATTATTATTATTTCTAATAATAATCACGATATTTTACGAGTTAAAATGTTAGAACTTGGATATTGTATAAAAGAAGAAGAAATAATTTTTGATAAAAATAAATTTTATAATTTAATACTATTTATTCCCGGTAAATCTGTTTATACAACTGAGGAAATAATTATCGGTAAAAATCATAAAAATATAGAACTATTAAATAAAAAATTATTAATTGACTTAAAAAAATATAAAAAAATTTATAAAAAAAATAAAGATAATTATATAAAAGAGAATATCAATATTATTGAAAAAAGGTTAGGGAGTCATTAGAAGAATTTCTATTATTATTTATAATAGAATTTTTTTTATTTATTTTTATAGGTCTTGATTCTTTTATGTCATCTATTATAGGTTCTTTTGCTTTACTTTTATTAAATGTTTTTGTGATTGTCCCTATTGTAGGCTTTATTTCTTTATACATAGGTATTGCTTTATTAACAAAGTTAAGAGTTTTACTTGCAGTATTCAAAATTTTATTTAAATTAAGTCCTTTTAAAGCACTAAATATAGAAGAAGAATCATTCATAAAAAACCACCTATTATATATTACACAAAATAAAAATAAAGTTTCTCAAATCTTTATTTTTTTTATTATACAAGTCTTAAAAAAAACATTAACATACTTTTTTTGTTTCTAATATTTTTTTTCTAGACATACTTTGCGGCAAATCAATTCCTAAATGAGTATTTAAATCTTTTAAACTTGCCAAGTTAACAAAGGTATCTCCAACTTTGCATCTATGTTTCGTTTTGTATATTTTTCCTGTTTCAATATCCACAAATGTTTTATCTTTTAATAAGTATAAATATGCATCATATTTGGCAACGTTAACTTGTAAATTAATTAATTTATTAAATAGCCATTCTTTTTTGCATATGGTTTCGATATTAGCAACATAAACAAAATTTAAGTCCATTCAACCTCCTATAAATATTATAATATGTAATTTTTTCTTTTACAATAAATAAATTTATGTTATAATTTTTATATATAGAATAAAGAGGAGGAATTAAATATGTCTAGAAGAAATAAAAAGAGCATATTTAGTTTTGTGTTATCTTTTTTTAAGGGAATATTTGTAGAAATATATGCCTTGATTTATTGTTCAGCTTTAGGATTATTTAAATGTTTTGATCTAATATTGACTTCAATATTTACTGTATTTAGCCCACTATACTATGTGATAACTTTTAGCGTAAAATATATATTTAAATTTATTAAACTTTTATTGTGGGATAGTTTTATTGTAGAAATCTATGAGATATTTAGATCTTTTTTTCAAGGAGTTTATTATACAATAAAATTTGTAATTTATGATATTCCAAATTCAATTATTAAATTTATTGTAAGTATTATTAAAAAAATATATAAAAGATCTAAAGGCACGCTTGAATTAATTTCTCAAATTTTTAAAGATTTACCTCAAAAAGTTAAGACTTATTTTATAGATAAAGCTGATAATTTATCAATGGTCAAATATTATAGAAATAAGAGGGAAAGAGCCTTAGAAGTCTTGTCTATCGATAAAACTGGGGAAGAGTCTAAAAGGAGCGAAGTAAAACATGCATATCAATATTTAGTAAGAAATAAAGAAGGAAAACTTATTAAAGGTTATTTTATGGCTTTATCAAAACTAGATACGCATTCATATTTACTAGATGAAGGGTTTGAAGTATACGAAATAAAAACAAATGCTTGGATAGATTTTATTCATGGAGATTCATTTTTTGGAAAAAAGAGAATGAGAACAAAAGATTTGATATTTTGGCTTGCTCAATTATCCACTTATATTAAAAGTGGTGTTACATTAACTGAAGCTGTAAAAATTTTGGCAAAGCAAAATAAAAATAGGGCATACAAAAAAGCATTTGATTCTATGATTTATGAATTAACTATGGGTGAAAGTTTTTCTGAGTCATTAAGAAAGCAAGGAAATATGTTCCCTGCATTACTTGTTAACATGGTAAAAGCGTCCGAAAAAATGGGAGATATAGAGAGTACTCTTGATGAAATGAGTTTATACTATGATGAGATTGAAAAAAATAGAAAAGCAATAATAGGCGCTATGACATACCCGGCTATCATATTCGTATTTGCTATAGGTGTAATAATATTTATTATGGCATTTATTATTCCTCAGTTTGTAGATGTATATAGTAGTTTGTCAATTGAACTTAATCCATTTACTCAATTTATTATAGACGCGTCAAATTATTTAGTAGAAAAATGGAGATATCTTGTTTTAGGAATAATCGGTATAATTTTGATTTTTAAAGTTTTATTTGATAAAGTAAAAACATTTAAAACTGCCATTCAATATTTTCTTATGCATTTGCCGGTAATAGGAAACGTTATTATTTATAATGAGATGACCATGTTTTCTAAAACTTTTGCAGCTTTAAATAGAAATAATGTATTATTAACAGAAAGTATTGATATTTTAAGTAAAATAACTAATAATGAAATATATAAAATGATTATGTTCGATACAATTTCCAATCTGTTAAGGGGAGATAAAATGAGTGAATCATTCAAAAATAATTGGGCCGTTCCAGAACTTGCTTATTATATGATTTCTACTGGTGAATCAACTGGTGAATTATCAGAAATGTTAGACAGAGTGGCCGATTATTATCAAACTCAGCAAAAAATGACTTCGGATCAGTTAAAGACATTTATAGAACCTATAATGATAGCATTTTTGGCTGTAATAGTAGGTGGAATTATAATGGCAATAATTATTCCAATATTCCAAGTATATAACGCAATGAGGTAGGAGGTTTTATGAATAACACAATTTTGGGAATATTTATAGTATTATTAGGACTTGCGATGGGAAGCTTTTATGCATGTTTGGGTTATAGAATTCCTAACAAAATATCTACAGTTAAGGAAAGAAGCTTTTGTCCTAAATGTAAAAAGCAATTAAAATGGTATATGAATATACCAGTATTTTCTTATATATTTTTAGGGGGGAGATGTGCTTATTGCAAGAAAAAAATTAGTTTAATATATCCAGCTATAGAGATTTCTTCAGCATTTTTATATTTTTTAGCATTTGAATTATATATAAATACAGCTCCAGTTTATTATCTTAATTTTTTTCTAGCTTTAATTTTAACTAGTGCATTTTTAATTACTAGTGTAAGTGATTTTATCTATTATTATATAAGTGATAGAGTAGTACTTTGTACAATTGTATTTTCTTTAACGATAAAATATATATTTTTAGGATTTACAGAAACATTATATTCAATTTTAGCAGGTGTGATTTTATTTGCTGTTATGTTACTAATTAAATTTATTGGAGATAAAATATTTAAGAAGGAGTCTTTAGGTGGTGGGGATATAAAATTAGTTGGAGCAATTGGATGTATTATTGGAATAGTACCTAGTTTAATATCATTGTTTATTGCTTCTGTATTTGGACTAATATTTGCTTTATTTGCTAAAAGTGATAACAAGTCGGGAATAATTCCTTTTGGACCATTCCTTTTATTTGCGTCACTTTTATGCCTATATTTTGAAACACCCCTTAATTTTTTTATAGAAAATATTTTAGGACTTATGTAAAACAAATTATATTATAAAAACTTTAAAACATTATAAATTTAAAGTTTTTTTATTGCATCAAATTTTATTTTAAAATATATATTTATATTTTAATAATATTTTTTTTGGTATAATAAATATAAGGAGCAATTATGAAAAGAGCAATTTTAATAGATGGAAATAATTTACTATTTAGAAGTTATTATGCAACCGCATATAGTGGGAATATGATGAAAAATTCCAAGGGTTTTCCAACAAATGCTATATATGGCTTTGTAAATATGATTAACAAAATTATTAAAGAAGAAAATCCTGTGTACATAATGGTGGCTTTTGATAAAGGTAAAAATTTTAGACACAAATTATATGATAATTATAAAGCGGGAAGAATTGAAACTCCAAAGGAATTATTAAGTCAATTTCCTATAGCCAAAGAAATATTGGATTATATGGGAATTACACATTTAGAAATAGATGATTATGAAGCAGATGATATAATTGGAACTTTTGCTCGCATGGCTGATGAGGATAAGATGTATGATGCAACCATTATAAGTAGTGATAAAGACTTATTGCAGTTAATAAGTAGTGATGTAGATGTCAAACTTTTAAAACAAAAAGATTATATACAATACAATACAACTACTTTTAAAAGAGATTATGGTTTTGAACCAATTTATATGGTTGATTTAAAAGCTTTAGAAGGAGATAAATCTGATAACATTCCTGGTGTTAAAGGTATTGGCGAAAAGACAGCTATTACTTTAATAAGCGAGTATAAAACAATTGAAAATTTATATTGCCACATAGAAGAAATAAAAGGAAAATTAAAAGATAAATTATTGTTGGATAAAGAAAATGCCTTTTTTTCAAAAAAGTTGGCAACTATTTATAAAGATATAAACTTTAATATAAAATTTGAAGATTTAAAAAAATGTTCAGAAAATAAAGAAAAATTATTGGACTTGTATAAAGAATTAGAATTTTATTCTCTAATTAAAAATAAAGATGAAAAAAAAGAATTTCAAAAAATTGAAGTAAGTAATAATGAATCTTTAAAAATAAGTAAAGAATTTTCATTTTATCTTGAACTCGATGGTGAAAATTATCATGCTTCAAATATTATTGGTATGGGAATATATGATGGAGTAAATAGTTATTATTTAACAGAAGATGATATAATAAAAAATAAGGATATTTTTATTCAAAAAGCATTTTCATATGATATTAAAAAATCAATAGTTGCTTTAAACAAATTAAAAATAGATATTGATTATACATTTGACACGATGATTGCTGCTTATATATTAGAATTAAATGTACGAGATGACATCGCATACTTAGCTAATCAAGATGGATATAATGTGGCGTTCTATGAAAATATTGTTTCAAAGAAGAAACAGATGAGTGATGAAGAAATAAGAACTTCTATTATTTTAAAAGCAAAATACATTTATGAAAGTAAAGAAAAATATAAACAATTATTAATTGACAATGAATTAAATAATTTATATGAAGAAATTGAACTCCCATTAATTAGAGTACTTTCAAAAATGGAAATTGATGGTGTTTGTTTCGATAAATGTAAAATAGAAGAATTAAAAAGTGAAATAGAAATAAAAATAGAAAAAATATCAAATGAAATATATAATATGGCTGGAGTTGTATTTAATATTGCTTCTCCAAAACAATTAAGTGAAGTTTTATATAATAAGTTGAACATTCTTCCGGTAAAGAAAGGCAAAAAAGAAGTTTCTACTTCACACTTGGTCTTAACTAAATTAGTTGGAGTTCATCCGATAATTGAAAAAATATTGGAATATAGAAATTCAAATAAAATATATACAACTTACTTAGATAATTTATCAAATTATGTAATGAATGACGGCAAAATACATACTATATTTAAGCAGAATGTTGCCAGAACTGGTAGATTAAGTTCTGCAGAACCAAATTTGCAAAATATTCCAGTAAGAAGTGAAGAGGGAAGAAAAATTAGAAAAGCTTTTATACCAAGTTCTGATAGTGTCATATTATCTGCAGATTATTCACAAATAGAACTTAGAATTTTAGCACATATTTCTAGTTGTGAGAATTTAATAGAAGCATTCAATGAAAAAGAAGACATACATACAATTGTGGCATCTGATATTTTTGGAGTGGATCCCAAGGCTGTTACTAAGAATATGAGAAGAACAGCAAAGGCTGTAATATTTGGTATTGTTTATGGTATAAGTGGGTATGGTCTTGGAGATAATTTGGATATCCCTGTATATGAAGCAAAAAAGTTTATTGATAAATATTTAACTTTATATCCAGGCGTAAAACAATATATGAATGATATAGTAATTGAAGCAAAAGAAAAAGGTTATGTTAGAACATTAATGAATAGAAAAAGAACTATTGAGGAATTAAATAATACAAATTATATGATAAGAGCATCTGGGGAAAGAATAGCTCTTAATACCCCAATACAAGGCACAAGCGCTGATATTATAAAAAAAGCAATGATAGATATATATAAAAGTTTTAAAGAAAATAATATAAAAAGTAAGATGATACTGCAAGTTCACGATGAATTAATATTTGACACATTAAAAAGTGAAATAAAAAAAGTTAGTAAGATTGTTGAAGATGTAATGGAAGGAACTTATAAATTAAAAGTACCATTAAAAGTAGAAATCGACTATGGAGATAATTGGTATGATGCAAAATAAAATGTAATTATTTATTTATAATTACATTTTTTTTATATTCTTTATCTACTAATTCTACATCACTTGTAATTATTGAATATATTTTTGTAGAAGTTAATTCATAATTAGAAACTTTATATTCTTTTTTATAATTATAAATTATTGGATAATTAATATTTTTCTTAATACTATTTAGATATTGTCTACCAATAGTATTAAATCCTAATATTTTAAGATACTCTATATTTTTTATCTCTGCAGCGTCATCCTTATTTAATCCAACAAGGATGTGGTTTAGCATCCTACTAATTCTATTGTAAGTATATCTTTTAGATTTAATCATTTTGATGCATTCATCTATATTACTACATTTGAGTATTATATTATTAATTTTATTATCAAGACCTTCATCAACATCTAAATAATTAGCTATGCTGTTTGCTTCAGTTATTACTTTATATTTAAGCAATTCAAGATACTTACTAAAATTAATATTTTTATTTCTTAATATTTGATAAGTACAAGTAGGCACATACTTTTTAATGTCTATATCTTTATAATACTTATCTCTAATATTTAATGCACTAACTATATTTTCATCTAATAAATTGTCATGGTAATTATTTGTCCTTTTAATTGATACAGGGTTTATATTATAATTATTTTTGATAATTTCTTTTATATAGGATAAAGCCAATATATCATTAGGAGAATTAATCGTATTGTTTGTCTCAGCTAAAATTCTTGGATAATTAAATCCTTTTTTGGTAAACTTTTTTTCGTATTTATGCTCTAAAGAATTAAAAGCTAAGTTTTTCAATATACTAATATCATTAATCTCACTTCCAAATACTAATGTATCAATTTTAAATTCATTTAATATTTGTAAAGAAGCATGGGCAAATATATCGGCTGATTGAGTAGTGAAAAAGTAGGGTAGTTCAATAACTAAATCTATATTATTTTTAAGAGCAATTGAGGTTTTATCCCATTTATTTAAAACAGATATTTCACCTCTTTGACAAAAGCAAGTAGATAAAACACAAATAATTAAAGAATCTGGGTATAATTCTTTAATTGTTTCAATTTGATATAAATGTCCATTATGGAAAGGGTTATATTCCACAATTAATCCAATAATATTCATAGTTTCTCCTAGACATATTTTATCATACAAATATGTAAAATTTAACTAATAATATATTTTAATTAAAATTGGTTAATGCTATAATCTAATTAAGGTGGTATCTATGAATGAAAAAATAATAAATGGTATAAGAAGTTTAAGCTTAGATATGATTAATGAAGCTAAAAGCGGACATCCCGGTATATGCTTAGGATCAGCTGCAATCATGTATACATTATTTTCAAATCATTTAATATTTAACCCAAATGATGGTAAATGGAGTGGAAGAGATCGATTTATAATGTCCCCCGGGCATGGAAGTGCTTTACTTTATAGTACACTTTTTTATTCGGGATATCCAATAGATATAAAAGATTTAAAAAGTTTTAGACAATTAAATTCTAAATGTAATGGGCACCCAGAATTGAATACAGAAATTGGAGTAGAAACTACAACTGGTCCTTTAGGCCAGGGATTTGGAAATGCAGTGGGAATTGCTATTGCAGAGGAATATTTATCACATAATATAAGTAAAGAATTATTTAATTATTATACTTACTGCTTAGTCTCAGATGGAGATCTAATGGAAGGAATTAGCTATGAAGCAGCATCATTGGCAGGTTCTTTAAAACTTGGTAAATTGATTGTCTTATATGATTCAAATAATATATCTCTTGATGGAGCAACTAAAGGTGTATTTGATGAAGATGTGTTAAAAAGATTTGAATCATGTGGTTGGCATACTGTTTTGGTTAAAGACGGAGAAGATGTATCTTCAATAGATAAAGCAATAATATCCGCAAAAGCAGAAAAAAATAGGCCAAGTATAATAAAAGTTAACACAATTATTGGAATATATAGTAAAAATGCTAATAGTTCTTTGGTACATGGTAAACCTCTTGAAGAAGAAGACTTAGATAAAGTAAAAGAAAAACTAGGCGTTAATAAAATACCATTTTATGTTTCGAAAGAAGCAGCAATGCATTTTAGAGACAAAATAAGTTCTAGAAATGATAAATTATATAATGAGTGGCAAGATAAGTACAAAGATATAATGAGTAAAGAATCTGTATTACAAAAAACCTTAAAATATATGGAAAATAATAATTATCATATAAATTTAAGAAATATTAAAATTAATATGGATGAAAAATATAATGAAGAGTTGAGAAACGCTAATGGTAAAATTATAAACTTAATTTCTAAAATGTGTCCTACATTAATGAGTGGAAGTGCAGACTTATTCTCAAGTACAAAAACATATATAGATGGTGGAAATGATTTTATGCCAGACATCTATGGAAGAAATATTAAATTTGGAGTTAGAGAATCTTTGATGAGTAGTGTAGCAAATGGGCTATCTTTATCAAATATAAGAATAATAACAAGTACATTTTTAACATTTTCTGACTATATGAAACCGGGAATCAGATTATCATCAATAATGGATTTGCCTGTTACTTATGTGTTTACTCATGATAGTTTTTTAGTAGGGGAAGATGGTCCAACTCATCAGCCAATAGAACAATTATCATCTCTTAAAAGCATACCTAATATGATGGTTTTTAGACCATGCGACATAAGAGAGATACTCGGATGCTGGGATTATATAATGAATAATAAAAAACCAGTTAGTCTTATAATTTCAAAAGAAAAATACCCTCCAGTTGATGGAACAAATATCGAGAATGTTAATAAAGGAGCTTATATAATTAAAAAAGAAATAACGAGATTATCCGGAATAATATTAACAAGTGGTAGTGAGGTCCATAGGGCTTTAGAAGTTGCTAACATACTAGAAAAAAAAGCATTATATTTAAGAGTAATAAGCGTTCCTTCTTTGCAATTATTTGACGAAACTTCATCGGAATATAAAAAAGAATTACTTCCAGATGGAATTAAAGTAATTGCACTTGAAGCAAGCAATGATGCTTTGTGGAATAAATTTGTCTATAGTGATAAATACATTGTTGATATGAATTCCTTTGGCAAAAGTGGTAATAAAAAAGATGTAAGTGAATATTTTGAATTTGATACAAAAAATTTGACAGAGAGAATAGAAAAATTATTAAAATAAAAAAGGAGCTATTGATTTGTAGCTTCTTCTTTTTGCTTTCCATAAACTTTAAAATAACAATTTTTATCTAGCGTTTCCCAATATAAGTCATGATACTCTTTTATCTTAAGTGAAATATTATTTACTATAGTGGAATATTTATTTTTTCCTTCTGAAGTGAGTACAGATATTGTGTAAGGATGAGTATCAAAAACAATTCCAATATCGTGATATGTTGTATTATAATATCCATATTTATGAGCAACATTTATTTCTTCTCCTGTATTTAAATATCCATAATATTTGTTAAACATTGTTTCTTTCAAAAAAGCACCATATTCACTTTCATTCATAATTTCATATGCTCTTTTTAAATAAATATTAGTGTCGCTTGCAGATTGATTGCCATATTTATCCCATCCACCTAATATGTTTTTAGCGCCAAGACTTTTACCATAACTTTTTAATTTATCGTAACCAATATAATCAATAAGCATCATATGAGCAGTATTGTCACTCACCGATATAGCACATCTAACCAATTCTTTTAAACTAACTTTTTCATTATATTTATGTTTATCCATGCATATGCTGTATGCTCTTTTATAAGATTTTTTATAAATCATTGTATTTTCAACATCTATTTTATTATCATATAAGTATAAAGCATCAACTAATTTAATTAAACTTGCTCCATAATATACTTTATCTTTGTTATAAGCAAACACCTTATTAAAAGTTAAATCTTCATAATAAACAGAAACTGTATATTTTTTTAGAAAAGCATTTATTTCTGCTTCTTTATCTGTTAAATCTATTTCTTCTTCTGGTTTTGTGATTAAACATTTCTCATATTTTTCTTTATTTTCTTTTGCGATTCTTTCTTGTTCTAATTTTTCTTGTAAAATTCTTTGTTCTTCTTTATAATTTTGATATTCTTTAATACCAAAATATCCCCCAACGCCAATGACAATTATTAACACTAAAATTCTTAAAAATTTTTTCATAACACACACTTTCTACTATAAAATAATAACACAAAAAAGATGTGAAGTAAAACCTATTTAATTTACAATTATTGCTATAGATGATATACTATTTATTAGTAGAGGAGGATGATTATGTATAGAAATACATATGTTCTTATTAATAAAAGAAGTATAGAAAATAATGTGAAAGAGATAGTAAATAAATATAATTATAAATATTATATTGGAGTAGTAAAAGCCAATGTCTATGGACATGGTTTAAACGTAATAGATAGCATGATAAAAGGAGGAATTAACTATTTAGCTGTTTCTTCTTTAGACGAAGCCGTTCGAGTAAGACAAGTATATGAGTTTATTCCAATTTTAGTGTTGGAACCAATTGACTTAAAATACATTGAAGTTGCGGTTAGCAATAGAATTACAATTACCTTAGAGAATTATGAATATTATCAAAAACTAATAGGTATTAATATTAGTGGAAAATTACTAATTCATTTAAAGATAGATTCCGGAATGAATAGGTTGGGTTTTAATGATTTAAATAAAATTGAGCAAACTGTAGAAGGCATTAAAAATAATGATAATTTTGTATTAGAAGGAATCTATACTCATTTAGCTACTTCTGGAATATTTGATAAATTTTATCAAAATCAAATTTGCAAATTTAGAGAACTTACTAGCACAATTGATCTGACTAGTATCCCAATTGTACATATAGGAAAATCTTCTACTTTGGTTTCACACGATAAACCTGACTTTGTAAACGCAATAAGATTAGGCATTATTATGTTTGGTTTTAATCCAAAGTTTAAAATAGGAAATGGATTTAAAAATCGACTTAGAATGATAAAAAGGAACTATTTAATTAAAAAAGGAGCGCTAATAGATGCACACTTAGATAATAATTTAGAATTAACAAAATCTTTTAAACTATTTACAGAAATAATGAGTATTAAGAATGTTAGTAAAAGTAATATGATTGGTTATGCAGAATACATTGCAAGTGAAGACATGGTATTAGCTATACTTCCAATTGGCTTTGCCGATGGAATAAAAGGAATTAAATATGTTTCTATTAATAATAAAAGATATGATGTAATCGCGGGTATGTGTATGGATATGACATTCATAAAAATAGATGAAACTATTAAAGTTGGAGATAAAGTCGAAATATTTGGAGATAATATAGATATAAGTGAAGTTACAAATTATTTAGGAATTAATGCTTACCAGTTACTAAGTCGAATAAGTTCTCGTGTTGAAAGGAAGTATATTGATGAATAATGACTTTATACTTTTAGTTATTGGGTCTGATGCCAATGCTTACTATTTGTGTAGATGTTATCATGAACTCACTAATAGAAAAGCATATGTAATTGCCCAGTCTCCCATGAGTTTCATTAAAAGAAGTAAAATTGTTAATGTAAAATATAATGCTTCATTATGGGATGAAAAAATATTTTTAGAAGAATTAAAAGAATTTAAAAATAAACATAGTAACGAAAAAATATTACTTGTTAGTTCAAATGAAACATATACAAGATTTATAAGTAAAAATAAAAATATATTGAATGATGATTTTTATTTTAATAGTCCAAATTTAGATATAATCGAATCTTTTATATATAAGGAGAAGTTTTATAAAAGTTATGGAAAAAGTGAAATAAGTATACCAAATACTATATATTTTAATGTTTTAAAAGATGATATATCAAAGTTGGATATGCCATATCCATTAATTGTAAAACCATCTGATGTAATTAGTTATAATCACATTAAATTTGAAGGCAAAAACAAAATATATAAATTAAACACTTATGAAGAACTAAAATCTACTATAAGCGCAATTAAAAATGGCGGATATAAAGGTGTACTTATAATACAAGAATTTATTCCTGGAGATGACAGTTATTTATTTGATGCGGTTGTTTATAGTGATTCAAATGCAAAAGTAAAATTAATATCATTAGCTCAAATAGGTCTTCAAGAACATTCAAAAAATATGGTAGGGAATGCAGCAGTTTTAATAAATGGATATAATACTTACAATATAGATCCAACTAATTTAATAAATCAAATTAAATCATTTATGGAGAGAATAGGATATCAAGGATTTGCAGAATTTGATATGAAATATGATAAGCACAATAATGAATTTAAAGTTTTAGAAATAAACGCTAGACAGGGAAGATGCAGTTATTATATAGACACAGCTGGCTTTAATTTAATTGAAGTTATGCATAATGATTTAATATTAAAAAAAGAATTAAAGTTTGAATATGTTAATAAAAAAGTATTATTATCTTTTGTACCAAAACAAATTGTTAAAAAATATATAAAGAATAAAGATTTTAAAAAAGAGTGCTTAAAATTATGGGCAGAAAGAGTAAATCCAATATATTATAAAAAAGATATGAGTTTTAAAAGAATGCTATTTTTATTAAAAAAAGATTATCAATATTTAAAAGATTATAAAAATTCTTACTGGAAGGAATAGGTGAATTTATGTGTGGAATAGTAGGATTTGTAGATAATACACCTAAAAATAAAAAAGATAAAATTATTAAAGATATGGCTGATGCTATAATACATAGAGGGCCTGATAGCGATGGATATTATACTGATTCTGAAATTGCTTTGGGGTTTAGAAGACTTTCAATAATAGACTTAGAGGGTGGAAATCAACCAATTTATAATGAAAAAAGAGATAAAGTAATAATATATAATGGAGAATTATATAATTATCAAGAATTAAAAAAAGAATTAATAGAAAAAGGTCATAAGTTTACAACTAAAACTGATACAGAAGTGCTATTGCATGGTTATGAAGAATATGGTAATGATTTGTTTCCAATGTTAAGAGGAATGTACGCTTTTACAATCTATGATATTAATGAAAAAAAATTAGTAGGGTGTAGAGATATATTCGGAATAAAACCATTCTATTATTATAAAGATAAAAATGAATTTATGTTTGCATCAGAAGTTAAAGCTATGCTAAAACATCCGAATTTTAAAAAGGAAATAAATGATTCTGCATTAAAAATGTATTTAGTATTTCAATATTCTGTTTTTGATGAAACATTTTTAAAAAATGTTTATAAATTATCTCCAGGACATTATTTTGAATATAAAAATAATGAATTAAATATTTACAAATATTATGAATTTAATTATGAAACATCCAATAAAAGTTATGATGATACAAAAAAAGAATTAAAAAAAGTTTTAGAAGATTCAATAAATATTCATAAAATAACATCCGATGTGGAATTTGGGTCATACTTAAGTGGTGGTGTAGATTCTTCATATGTATTAAGTTATAGTAAACCAAACAAATCATTTTCAGTAGGATTTGATGAAGTTAGTGATAATCCAAATTTTACATTTGATGAATCTGTTTATGCTAAAGAATTATCTAAAAAATTAAAGATTAAAAACTTTTCTAAACTAATAGATAGTGATGACTTTTTTGAAATATTACCAACAATTCAATATTATACAGATGAACCCCATGCGAATCTATCAACTGTACCTTTATATTTTTTATCTCAGATGGCAAGTAAAGAAGTGAAACTAGTATTAAGCGGTGAAGGAGCAGATGAGATGATGGGAGGATATAATGAATATAATGAACCATTATCAGTAAGAACTTATCTTCATTTGCCATTATCAATTAGAAGATTTAATGCTTCTATTGCAAAAAGACTTCCTAAATTTCCAGGGAAAAACACAATATTGCAGTTAGGCAAACCACTTGAAGAAAGATATATTGGTCATGCTTTCGTAATGGATGAAGAAGAAGCTAATGAAATACTTGTTCCGAGATTAAGAGATAACATGATGATAAGTGATATTATAAAACCTTGTTTAGAAAAAGTTAAGGATAAAGATGATATAACAAAAAAAATGTATATAGATTTAAATTTTTGGTTACAAAAAGATATTCTTCTTAAGGCAGATAAAATGTCAATGGCTAATTCATTAGAATTAAGAGTCCCACTTTTAGATAAAGAGGTATATGAATATACGAAGACTATAAATCCTTCTTATATGATAAAAGATAATCAAACGAAGTATATTTTTAGAGATATTGCTAGTGAACGTATACCAAAAGAATGGTCTAGAAGGAGAAAATTAGGTTTTCCAGTTCCTTTTTCTAAATGGATAAGGCAAGAAAAATATTATGAAAAAGTTAAAGAAACATTTAATAGAAATTATGTTAGCAATTTTTTTGATAAAGATTTTATTAATAAATTATTAGATGAACATTATAAAGGTATAAAAAATAATGGTAGAAAAATATACAATATTTATATATTCTTAATATGGTATAAAGTATATTTTGAATAGTGCTTTAAATAAAGCACTATTTTTTTGCATATAATTAGCTAGGAGAAAATATGTTTCAAATTTTACAAAATAAAAGAATAAAACAAGTTTTAATAATAATGTCATCAGTTTTACTCATAATTCTTATTAGAGTTTTGTGGGTTCAAGTTGTTGAGTATAAAGAGTTAAACTATTTAGCTAACAATTTATGGAGTAGAAATTTACCGGTTCAGGCAGATAGAGGAAAGATACTTGATAAAAACGGTAAAGTAATTGCCGATAATATTACTACGGCTGGTTTGGTTCTAATACCAAATCAAATAAAAGATAAAGAGAAGGTTGCTAAAAGTTTAAGCGAGATATTAGGTACAAGTTTTGAAGAAATGTATAAGCATGTAAGTAAAAAAACTTCTATAGAAAGAGTTCACCCAGAGGGAAGAGGACTTTCATACAATATTGCAGATAAAATAGATGCTTTAGAATATGATGGAGTATATTTGGTAAAAGAAAGTAAGAGATACTATTTATATGACGAGTTATTATCACATGTTATTGGATATGTTGGAATTGATAATCAAGGGCTTTCAGGAATAGAACTTTTATATGATAAATATTTGACTGGCACTAATGGAAATATTAAATATTATTCTGATGGCAAAGGCAAAAAATTAGAATTATCAGAAATATATGAGAAACCAGTTGCTGGAAATGATGTTTATTTAACAATAGATTTAGATGTACAGCTTGCTTTAGAAAGAGAACTAAATAATGCAATGGATAAATATAGAGCTGAAGGTGCCATTGGAATTGTGATGAATGCAAAAACAGGTGAATTAATAGCAATGAGTTCAAGACCAAATTTTAATCCTGCAACGTATAATCTTTATAGTACTGAAACAATAAATAGAAATTTAGCAATCTGGTCAAATTTTGAACCAGGGTCAACATTTAAAATAGTGACATTAGCTTCAGCAATTGAAGAGAAAGTAGTTAATGTATTTGAAGATACATTTTATGATACTGGTTCGATTAAAGTAAGTGGAGCTACTCTTCATTGCTGGAAACACAAAGGGCATGGTCATCAAACATTTGTAGAAGTTGTTGAAAATTCTTGCAATCCGGGTTTTGTAGTTTTAGGTCAACGACTTGGCAAAGAAAAACTATTTTCTTATATAGATAAATTTGGATTTGGCAAAAAAACCGGAATTGATTTAAATGGAGAATCTACTGGTATAATTTTTGATGTTAATAAAATAGGACCTTTAGAAACAGCAACCACTGCCTTTGGCCAAGGAGTTAGTGTGACAGCACTTCAGCAAGTGAATGCAGTAAGTTCTATTGTTAATGGCGGAAACATGTACACTCCATACATAGTTTCTAAAGTGGGTAACGAAAAAGAGACACTAATAGAAAATAAACCAGTATTAAAAAGTTCTTCAATTATAAGTAGTGAAACAAGCAATGCTGTTCGATATGTTTTAGAAAGTGTTGTTGCTAACGGAAGTGGAAGAAATGCATATATTGAAAATCACAGAGTTGGCGGAAAAACTGGTACCGCGCAAAAAGTTGGAAGTGATGGACACTACATGGTAGGAAACTATGTATTATCATTCATTGGATTTATGCCAGCAAATGATCCGGAATATGTAATTTATATTGCAATTGATAATGCTAAAGGTGTTGTTCAATATGGAGGAACTGTAGCAGGTCCAATAGCGGCTTCAATTTTAAAAGAAATAATAAATATATATAATATAAAAGAAGATGTAGGTGGACTTCCAAAAAAATATAGATGGGGAGATACTTTATATGTGACCATTCCAGATGTAATTAATATGAGCAGAAAAGAAGCATCAAAATTATTAAAAGATTTTACTATAGAATATAGTGGTTCTGGAGATAAGATTATTGATACTTCTCCTGAAAGCGGAAGCAGAATAAAACAAGGTGGAATTGTAAAAATATTGTTAAATTAATGTAAATGAGGTTTTAATTGTTAGACAATAATTGTATAATTATAAAAGGAAGTGATTATATGTTAATTTTAGCTAAAAGTATATTAGGTTTAATGATAGGTTTCTTTTTAGCAGTAATTTTAGGCTTATTTTTAATACCATTTTTAAAGAAAAAGAAAATAAAACAAAGTATAAGTGCATTTGTAAATCACCAAAGTAAAGAAGGAACTCCAACGTTTGGAGGCATTATATTTATAATACCAACAATTATTACAATGTTAGTTTTATATTTAAGAGGAAGTTTGGAAATTACAAGTAGTTTGTTAATAATTCTATTTGTATTTGTGTCTTACGGTATTTTGGGATTTCTAGATGATTATAAAAAAGTAAAAGAAAAAAATAATAAAGGATTATCAAGAATACAAAAATTAATTGTTCAAACTTTAATAGCGCTTGTGTTTTTTTATATTTATATGAGAGGTGGGGGAGAACCAACACTTTGGATATCATCCTTAGGTATAAATATTCATCTTGGATGGTTTTATGGTTTCTTTATATTATTTTTACTTGTCGGAAGTTCAAATGCTGTAAACATTACAGATGGATTAGATGGATTAGCAGGAGGATTATCTGGCATTGCATTTTTAAGTTTTGGTATTATCTCTTGGGGAACAACTTGGGTTCAAGGATATCAAGAAATAGCAATATTCTGTTTCATATTAGTTGGTTCAATATTAGGATTTCTAGTATTTAATACACACCCAGCAAAAATATTTATGGGAGATACGGGTTCTCTAGCATTAGGTGGAACTCTTGCAGCAGTAGCAATACTTACTAGACATGAATTATCATTGGCGGTAATTGGCGGGGTATTTGTAATAGAAACATTATCAAGTTTGATTCAAATAATAGCTATTAGAAAATTTAAAAAACGTGTGTTTTTAATGGCGCCTTTGCATCACCACTTTGAGAAATTGGGATGGCAGGAAACTGATATAGTTAAATTATTTTGGATAGTCGGTTTTATGTTAGGAATGGCAGCAATTTACTACGGCGTTTGGTTATAAAAAAAGTCTTTTAAAATAAAATATAATAGAAGTAAGCTTTACTTCTTTTTATTTGGGGGGATATATGAAAAAAGAAAAATTATTATTTTATGCAACTATTGTTCTAAGTATAATTGGTGTAATTATGGTATATTCTTCAAGCTATATATGGGCAGAATATAAATATAATAATCCATATAAATATTTAATCAATCAAAGTGTATTCTTAATCGTTGGAATAATAATTATGTATATAGTTTCTAAAATAGATTATAAAATATATAAAAAAAGAGCAAAACTAATTATAGGTATTTGCTTTTTATTATTAGTGCTTGTCCTAATACCTGGTATAGGAACAATTAGAAATGGAAGCAGAAGTTGGTTTGGAATAGGCGGCTTTGGAATACAGCCAAGTGAAATAGCAAAGATTGGTCTAGTTATTTTTAGTGCAACGTATTTAGAAAAAAATAATAAATATAAAAAAAATACAAAAGAATTTATATTGCCAATAATGATATTTATAGTTGCTTTTTTTGGCCTTATTTTATTACAACCAGATTTTGGAACCGGAATGGTAATAGTATGTTCATTAATAGGTCTAATTTTTATAACTGGTACCAAGTTAGGCATATTTATAAAATTAGGTATATTAGGATTAATAGGAGTAATTGTATTAATATTAATCGCACCTTACAGACTAGAAAGAATTACATCATACTTAAATCCTTGGAGCGATCCCCTTGGAAGTGGATTTCAAATAATACAATCTTTATACGCAATAGGCCCCGGAGGATTACTTGGATTTGGATTAGGTAATTCAAGACAAAAACATTTTTATTTACCTGAACCCCAGACAGATTTTATTTTTTCAATATTAGCAGAAGAATTTGGATTTATTGGATGTTTATTTGTAATAGGTTTATTCCTTATAATTTTCATTTCATCTATAAAAATTGCACTTGAAACAAATGATTTGTTTGGAAAATATTTAGCATTTGGTCTTTCATTTATGTTAATACTGCAAACCTGTTTAAATCTAATGGTTGTTACTGGGTTAATCCCAGTAACAGG
>CAZLNV010000011.1:0-27512 GCA_964561095.1 uncultured Muribaculaceae bacterium
AAATCATTTTTTTGATTTCTTTTCTTGTTGAATAATTTTTATAAAAATGATAATATTTTTATAGAAAAGAGTAAAAAATGAAAGAGAAGTTATTGAAAGAGATATTGCTTATAGGTTTCATTATAGGGGCACTAATTATTTTTAATATTGTACCGTTTATATCAATAAATAAAGTATATGAATCTTATAATATTTTAGAGTTTTTGAGTTTGGTAATAATTAATCCAATATATTTAGTGCTATGTGGTTTTATTTATGGGAAGCAATACTATTTTTCATGGTTTCTTCCTATGATATTGTCACTTTGCTTTGTACCAACTATGCTTCTATTCTTTGATGCATCCTATGTGTTTTATATTTTCTTATATATAATATTTATTATATCAAGTGAATTACTTGGGACCTCATTAGAGAGAATTAAACAATCTCATATGTGATCAAAGTTATATTATCTGAAGTAATGTTATATTTACTTCTTTTTTTATTTGTTAGTATTGATAAATATTTTTTATTATCATCAGGAAATAATGTAACAGTATATTTTTTATCATTGTTTAGTACTGAAGCTAAAAAATTTGCTGATGAAGAAATTCCTATTCCTAATCCCAATTCTTGTGAAAATTTAACAGCCATATTAATCGCGTCTTCATCAAAAATGTATTCGTTATAATCTACTATATTTTCATCTAATATACTAGGAATAAAACCATCAGAAATTCCATCAATTTTGTGAGTTTTATTGTTACTCTTTGGTATTACACTGATAATTTTAGTATTAAATAGTTTTTTAAATATTTTACCGCATCCAGAAATAGTTCCCCCAGTTCCAATACCGGTTACAAAAGTATCTACTTTATTTAATTTTTTTAATATTTCTTTAGCTGTATATTTTTGATGAGCTAAAATATTGTTATAATTTCCGAATTGATCAGGATAGAAAGCATTTATTTCTTTCGCAAACTTATTTGCTTCTTCTAAGCATCTAATAAATCCACCTTGCTTTTTTGTATAAGTTTTTACTATAGCTCCATAAAGCTCTAATAATTTTTTTCTTTCGTTTGAAACCCAATTAGGCATAAAGATATAAACCGGAGATTTAAAAAAAGCGCCTAAAGCGGCCAAAGAAATAGCTGTATTCCCTGAGCTTACTTCGACTATAGGCATGCCTTCTTTAAATTCACCACATTCTATAGCTTTTTTTAACATATAGTAAGCCACTTTATCCTTAACACTACCTGTTAAGGTAAAATATTCTAGCTTTGCATAAACATTTTTAATTTCCCCATTATATTCATATATTATATTAATAAGTGGAGTATTTTTAAATAATCTTTCCATTATATCACCATAATATTATATGTTTGTATAATAAATGTGTAAAATTATTTTATGGGCATAAAAATATACAGAAGTATGATAAAATTGTAATGGATGTGCATATGATAAAAAAAGTATTAAATATTTTGAAAAAAAATTTTATTATAATAATGTGTATAGTTATATTTATTTTATTTTGTGTTTTTATAAAAGATAATTATATGAATATCGTTAATAAAATTGATGCAAATATATCTACTTTTTTCACTACTAAAATGGTTAATAGTAAAAGTACAGAATTTATGAAAAACATTACTAATATGGGAGACTATTTATTTATTGGACTAATATTTATATTATGTATAATAGTTTTTAAGAATAAAATAGTTTCAATTATGCTTAGTTTAGATTTATTTATAATAGGTTTTATGTCTTTAGCATTAAAATTATTTTTTTCCAGAACCAGACCAGCAAATCCCTTAATTACTTTACCAAATAGTTATAGTTTTCCAAGCGGGCACACAATGTTCACTGTAGGATTCTATGGCTTAATTATATATTTTATTTGGAGAACTAATATTAAGAAAATTTTTAAATATATTTTGACTTTTATTATAAGTATGATAATAATATATGTATGTATTTCAAGAATATATCTAGGCGTTCATTATTTTAGCGATGTTATGGCTGGGTTCATATATGGAATACTTATTTTGGTATTAATTATAAACACATATTTAAATTTTGATTGGAGGTGGAAAAAATGAACGGATTAGTTTTAGAAGGTGGAGGAGCTAGAGGAAGTTATCACGTAGGCGCGATTAAGGCCTTGAGAAAAAAACATATAAAGATAGATTATGTAGTGGGAACTTCAATTGGTTCAATTAATGGAGCTTTTGTAGCTAGTAAAGATTATAAGAAATTAGAAGCTTTATGGAAAAGTGCAAGTTCAAAAGAATTATTTGGTGTAGATCAAGAATTAATAAACGCTATCAAAAACAAAAAAATAACAAAAAATGTAATTAAGGATGGCATTCAAACAATATATCAAATAATTAAAAATTCAGGTATAGATGTAGGAATACTAAAAAGTATTTTGATAAAAAATATTGATGAAGACAAATTAAGAAAAAGTAATATAGATTTTGGGCTAGTAACTTATAATATGTCTAAAAGGAAACAAGTTCAAGTATTTAAGGATGATATTCCTAAAGGTAAATTAATTGAATACTTAATAGCAAGTTCTTATTTGCCTATTTTTAAGATGCAAAGAATAATTGATGAGAGTTTTTATGTTGACGGTGGAATATTTGATGGGTGCCCAATCGATATGCTTGTTGATAAAAATTTAGATAACATTTATGTAGTAAGGGCTCACTTATACAAACTTCCAAAATACAAAACAAATTCAAATATTACAATAATAAAGCCATATAAAAAATTGGGTTCTATCATAACATTTGGTAAAGATATCACAGATTATAATATTTTACTTGGATATTATGATACTTTAAAAGAGCTAGATAAATTAGATGGAAATAAATATTATTTTAAGCATAAAAATGATGTATATTACCAAGAAATATTAAAAAATGAAAAAATAATAAAATTATATAATAAGAGTGTTCTATTAAGCAATAAGAAAAAAATAATAAGTATATTGGAAGATATGTGTGATTATTTTAAAATAAAAAGGTTTAAAATACATAATGTTGCGGTATTGGTAATAAAATTAAAAATAATAAATATATTTCGTAAAAAGAACGTTTATAGCAAATTTATAAAAGAACTGAAGGTGAAATTTTAATGAAAGAAAAAATAAAACTATTTTTTAAAGGCATGCTTATAGGAACAGCAATGATAATACCCGGTGTTTCAGGTGGAACTTTGGCTATATCACTAGGCATATATGAAAAAATGATATATACTGTTTCACATTTTTTTAAAGATTTTAAAAACAATGTAATATTTTGTATAAATTTAGGATTAGGAATATTGGCTGCTTTTATACTTTGCAGTTTAGTATTAGATTATACATTTGAGCATGCTCCAATACCAACTATATTATTCTTTATTGGTCTTATAGTAGGAAGTATTCCAATGTTACTTAAAAAAGTTAATGTTAAGAAAACAATAAATTTTTCAAATATAATATATTTCTTAATGGGCATAGCCATTGTTTTAGGCGTTACATTTTTAAAGAGTGGAGAAGAAGTGACATTTGGAAGTTTTACGTTCTTACAAAGCATTAAATTGCTTGCTGTTGGTTTTATAGCTGCAGCAACATTAGTAATACCAGGAATTAGTGGCTCATTTATGCTTATTGTAATTGGATATTACGAACCATTATTAAAAGTTGTTACAGAAACAATTAAATTTAATAATATAGCAAATAATTTACTTGTACTAATACCTTTTGGAATAGGAATAATAATAGGTGTCATAGTTATAGTAAAAATAATTGAGCATCTATTAAAAAAACATGAAGAAAAAACATATTACGCAATTATAGGATTTTTAGTAGCATCTATTATTGGAGTATTCTCATCTTTATTTACGTATACAACCAATACAATTCAAATAATAATAGGCATTTTATTATTTATAGTAGGCTCTTATTTATCACTAAAAGTATTAAAAAACGATTGATTTTTTTAAATAAATATAATATTATATATTTATTGCAGGTATAGTATAATGGTTATTATGCGGCCTTGCCAAGGCTGAGATGCGGGTCCGATTCCCACTACTTGCTCCATAAGGAAATCTGCTCGAACTTTTCGAGTTTTAATACAACTAATTCAGAAATGGATTAGTTTTTTTGTGTATTGAATTCCACGTTTAGCTTGGAAGTCATACAAAGACTATCCTATCAAAGAAAGGATGGTTTCTATGGTAAATATTATTAAGCAAGAAATAGTTATTGAAGAATCATTAAAGAAAAAATTAGAACTAATATGTGAATTTTCAAATACTAACATGCAAATTATAAATGGTAGTATAAGAAAAATCGATAGAACTAACTTAACCTATGTTGAACCTCATAGAATAATAATTAATGATATAACTTTTCTTGCTTTTAATTATTCTAATGAGATATTTATTGAAAACTTGTGCAATAAAATAAAGTTATCTGATTTAGAAGATTACTTAAAACAAAACTAAATACTATTTTATTCCCTACTCGGGGAATTGACATTTTATAAAAAAGTGATATTATATAAAACCAATAAAGGATGTATCATCTCTAGAAATGGAGGAACATTTATGATAAAATATATACATAAGAAAGAAAATTTATATAATAACTTTTTTGAGGAGTCAGTAGTATTTAGACTTTATTAAATACTATTGTCTCCTCTTTTTTTGAAAATACCCCCTAATTTTTAGTTTTAAAGTGCCAAACAATTGAAAAGGAGTTGATGATTTAATGAATGAAGAAAAGAAATTATGTGGAATTTATATGAGAGTATCTACAGAAGATCAAGCGCGTGAAGGATTTAGTTTACCAGAACAAAAAGAACGATTAGAAGCGTATTGTAAGTTTAATAACTATAAAATAGTAGAATATTATACTGATGCTGGAATAAGTGCTAAAACAGGCAATAAAAGACCTGAATACGATAGAATGCTTGAAGATGGTATACAAGGTAAAATAAATATGATTATTGCTTTAAAATTAGATAGAATTACAAGAAGTACACGAGATTGGGAAACTTTAATGGATTATCTAGAAAAATATAATGTTAATATTGCTTTTGTTAATGATGATATAAATACTACTACTGCTAATGGTAAAATGGTATCTCGTATTATGATGAGTGTATCTCAAAATGAAATTGAAAGAACAAGTGAAAGAACTATTATTGGTTTAGAGGGGGCAATAAAAAAAGGACATATTCCAGCTCGTGCTCCTCTTGGTTATAAACATGTTGATAAAAAATTAGTTCCTGACCCACTTACAAAAGATATAGTTATTAGAATATATAATTTATATTATGACGGACTAACTTATAATACTATTGCTAAAATGTTTAATGAAGAAAAAGTATGTGATAAAACAAATTGGAAAGATACAAGTATTTTAAAAATAATATCTAATGTTGTTTATAAAGGAGATTATATTCAAGGAAAATCAACTAAAAATCCTAGATACTTTGAAAATGTTGTTGAACCTATCGTATCAAAAGAATTATGGGAAAATTGTCAAGTTCAAAAGAAAAAGAATCAAAGAAATTATATGAGAAGTCAAACATATATCTTCTTACAAAAATTAAAATGTCCTAAATGTGGAAGAATACTTGCTGGTGGTGCTTCACATAAAATTAAATCTGATAAATGGTATTACTATTATAGATGTGAAAAATGTAGAGGTAATATTAGAGAACATGAAATAGAAAACTCTATTAAAGAAATGCTATCAGATATATTTGAATATGATTCAGTTGTTAATGAATTCTTTTTACCAGTATTACAAAATAAAATACATAATCCAAAGGAAGATTACGAAAAAGAAATAACTAATTTAAATAATAAAAAAGTTAGAATTAGAAAAGCATATATTGATGAATTATTTACTGAAGAAGAATATAAAGAAGAAACTTCTATTATTGAAAACAAAATTAAAAATTTAGAAAAAAAATTATTAGAAAATGAACAAGTAAGTAATTTAAACTTAACAATTGATGATATTTTAATTAAACGAGATATGGACTTTATCAATAAAGTTAAACTTCCAATTTTATATGATGCTTTCTCTGATAGTTGGAATGATTTAGATAGAGATGATAAAGCTGATATAGTTATGAGATACATAGATGAAATAGAACTTGAATTAGTTAATAATAAATATAGAGTCAAATTAGTTAATTTTAGAACTACATTCTATAAGGAATTTAAAGGATTATTTGATAAAGGTTATATTGATTGGAAAAGAAAAATAACACACTCATTTAAAGGAATTGGTATTGATAGTAAAGTTCGTTATAGTGAATACTTACCTTTTAAAGAAGTGTATAGACATTTAATGAGATTAAATGAATGTTATGATGTTAGTTTTTATAAAGGAACTTTATATAAGAAAACAGAAGAATTAAAAATGCTACCACTTCTTAAAGGAGATGTCGTTGTAAGAATATTCCCTACTGAAAAAGATGATGATAGTAAAGATATATTAGGTATGGGAATGTTCGTTACAAAAGACAATCCAAACGATATCAAGGTAAACATTCCAGAGATATTTGAATGTATACCTGATATCGAAAATTAATTTAAAAACGTGGCACGTTTTGTTTACGATAGTAAATGAAAGTGGCGATAGTATTTAAATTAATACGGTTTCTAAGGTGGTTAACCTTAGCTTCCATATCTTGTTTATGACAAGATATATAGGAAGTTATGAATAATGACAAAGCCACTTTCGTGTCATTTCAATATTCATTTTAAGGAGGTGTAAATAGATGGAATTATCTTATTCATTTCATTTAGGTAATGATAGCAATAAAACTATTAAAGCAAGACAACAAGCAAAAAATACTACATCAGGAACAACACCCAAAGGAAACAATGCAATACAAAATGTTAAACATTTAGGAAAAGTAAATAATCATAATTTAAGACAATATAATAATAATCAAGAGTTAATAAAAACTATTAAAGGTTCAAATGATATTGTTAAAGATGTAAAAGAATTATATTTAGATTTATTTGAAGAATCAAGGTTAGTTTATAATAATAAACAAATAAGAGATGATAGAAAAATAGATAATTACTTTAATAAAATATCTAATGATGATAAACACGATTTAGCTTGTGAGATTATAATTGAACTTGGAGATATGGCTTATTGGGAAAATAAAAGTTTAGAAGAAAAATATAAAATGATTAATGTTTTTGAAAAACAACTTGATGATTTAAAAGAAATAGTACCAAGCTTTTATGTAGCTAATGCGACTTGTCATTTTGATGAACATTCTCCACATCTTCATATTGTTGGTGTTCCAGTTAAAGAAAATTGTAAAACAGGTTTATCAAAACAAGTTGGTAAAACATCAATATTTACTAAAGAATCATTAGTTATTATTCAAGACAAAATGAGAGAAAAATGTATTGAAGAATTTAATAATATTTATGAATTAGATTCTAAACTTAAAGAAAAGCAAAAAGGTAAAAATAAAGATTATACACCTTACGAAAGATTAATGTTTAATGAAAAAGCAAATGAACTAAAACAAGAATTAAATAATCTTCGTAATGAAGTTTCTGATTTAGAAGATAATAAAAAATCGATTAGTAAAGAAATCATTAATCTCAATAAAGATAAAGAAGATATAACTGATGAAATTGATAAAAAGAAAAAACTTAACAATAAAATTATTATTAAGTATAAAAATCAATTATTAGATGATAACAAAAAATTACAAGAAGAAAATGAACATTTAAAATCTATGAATTATCAATATAAAACTAGATATAATGATTTAAAAGAAAAGAACGATTATCTCATTTATCATTTAAATAAAATTATTAAAAAATTACCAGAGTTTATTCAAAATATAATTGATAGATTATTTAATCAATGCAATATTGATCTAAAACATTTTAAACAACAATATGACCCTGAAGTTAAAAGAAAAGAAGAAAGTAGATTTAAAGGTTTCAATCTATTTAATAAAAAAGAAATTGAAAAAGCAACTAAACATATTAATGATGAGATGGATGAATATGCTGAAGAATTTTATTCAAATAAAAAGCAAAAAGACGATGACTTATCACTATAGTCATTGTCTTTTTATATCTACTTATTACGAAAAACGTTATTTATATCACTAATTTATAATACTTTTTTTATTTTCTCAATTTGTTCGTTAATTTCTTCCGGAAAATTATTAACCATATTTTCAAAACTCATTACTTCTCTTGCTTTAATAAACATATTAATTCTTTTTTCTATATCATTATCACTATTTTTATAATATTTCAAAAATAAATTAATAAATTCATTACCTAAATAACAAAGTGCTGATATATCGGATGCTGGATCTCCATATTTAGCGTTTTCGAAATCTATAATTCCAGTAAGTTCATCATTATCATCTAATATATAATTCTCATACCATAAATCACCATGAATAAAATGATAATTATCAAACTCACTTAAATATTTAATATATTCATTATACCAATTTAATAATAATGAATATTTTTCATCATCTAAATATTCTCTTAACAACTCTAAATTAATTTTTGCATTATTTAGTTCTTGTTCAACATATATTTTTTTATCAAAGATTACTGGAACTTCATATAATTCATTCATAAAATCAGCAAGTTTTTTTGCTAATTGTTCTTTATCAACTTTATCGATGTATGACTTTGTAAATGTATGACCTTTAATCATTTTATAAACCATAGCTCCATTTGGAAACTCATTATTAGGCGCTATTAATTCAATGATATTAGGAATTTGAAGTGATTTAACATCAACAAGTTTATTAAGACTTTCGGAATACTTTTTATAATTATCATAGGAATTTTTATTTACACCTTCTAGAAGTATATACTCATCATTAATTATATATGCTTTACTATTAAATCCCTCATTAATATATTTCTTGCTTTTAATCTCCATTTTTATCACAACCTATATTATTTATTTTTAATACTTATTTCACAATATTCTTTTAACTCTGATAATCCTTCAGTAATCCAATCATTATAATTATATTCATAACCATAAATTATTTTTTCAAACATCCAATAAAATTCGTGAAAATCTGATTTTCTCAACATTTTTTCAATGTTGTCATAACCATAATAATTTAAAACTTTTATACCAAAACATCTTCCAAATTCTTCATCTGAATCTTCTAATAAACAATAAAAATCATTATCAGTATCAGAAACACAAGAATCCCCAAAATCAATAATACCTGAAATTCTATTTGTTGTAGTATCAAATAAAATATTACTACAACTAAAGTCGTTATGAACAAGAGATTTATTTATTGTTAGCATATCATCATTAGATAAAATGCTATTATAAATATTATTAATTACCATTTTTTCATTATCATCTAATTTATCAAAAATTAATTCAACTAATCTTGCATAATCTTTTTTGTAATTCTCAATTGTATCGACTTGGTATTTATTATAATTGGAACTATGTAGTTCTTTTAAAAATCTTGCTAAATCTTGTGCTAATTTATCTTTTTCTTCATCAGTTAATCTTTCATATATTTCTTTACTTAAAGAAACACCATTAATTTTTGTAAAACAAGCAATACCATATTTATAATTTGAATTATCATTATTAACATATAAAACTTTAGGTATATTAAAAGTTGTTTTATTTTCTAAATATTGTAGTATTTCAATTTCTTTTAATAAATTTTCATTTGCTTTTTCGTGTCTAGGAAATTTAAAAATCATATTATCATTAACTTCATAAGCAAACGAGTCATTACCATTACCAATTAATTTAATAGAGGTTATTTTGATATCAAAACTATGTTCAATTATATATTTTATTGCTTTAACATTAGTTTCGTTATCATCATATCGATATTCCATTAAATAACAATCTTCTTTTTTGCCTTCGTGAAGTTCGTGTTCTGGTAAATCTTCAATAATTCTAAATCCTGCTTTTTGATACATTCTAATTGCTCTTGGATTATCTTGGTGTGGGTCCAATATTACAGCATCTGCATTTCTTTCTTTTTTTAAGAATTCAAAAATCATTTTTGTATATTTTGTTCCTATACCTTTGCTCCAATAATCAACTTCACCAATAAATTGGTCCATACCATAAACAATATCATTACTTCTAGGGTAATGATAATCATCATATAGTTCATCATACATTTTATATATTTGTCCATAACCAATAGGTTGACCATTATATTCAATAATTACTCTTATAACTTCATCTTCCCAAGGCTCTGTATAATGTTCTTTTAAAGTTTCTAATGTATATTTTTTATCTCTACCACCATAAAATTCTAATACTCTTTCATCGGTAAGCCATTTTAACATTAATGGAAAATCATTATCATTTAAAGTTCTAACCCTTATATTCTCATTTTTAATATCTATCATTTTTCATCACCTTCAAAATCATATACATAGCAAATTTCATCTTCAAAATCATTTTTGCCACCTAATTTTTCATATACATGACACGCTCTAGGATTTCCTTTATCAGTAAGAACAAACATTTCCAAGAATCCATTAGAACTAATATAATCTTTAATAAATCCTAATAATTTAGTTCCATAACCTTTATCTTGATAGTCTGGTAACATTCCAATAGAATAAATAAAATATGCATGTTTTCCATTTGGATGAATAATATCATATCCATAAGCAAATCCTACAATTTTATTTTCAGCTTTAGCAATAAACCCAATAACATTTTTATCATTATAAAATTCATTTATTTTTTCTAAATCAAATTCCATATCATCATCTTCGATGATTTCTTTCATTAATTTTAAATCTTCTTTTTCTAATAATTTATATTCCACAATTAATCACATCCAATATTATTATATCACTAATTTTATAAATTCTAGTTGATGTATTGGAATTATTTAAAATTTATGTTATTATTGTTATAGAAATTAGTTGTATTAACAACTTTTCTTATAAGTAATAGGTTTCAAATTATCTTATCTATTGCTCCAATTGAAAATGAAGTGGCTTCCGAAAGTTAGACATAATATATAATAAAAATATATTATGTCTAACTGAAGGAAATCGTACATTAAAATTAAAGTATGCAAATATTGACTAAAATAAAATGAATTATAGATTTTGAATAAGCAGTTTGATATAATAAATATATGAAAAATAAGAAACCTAAAATGAAAACTATTGTTATTGTTATAGCTTTTTTGTGTGTAATAGGATTTACTGCGTATAATATTTCTTATTATGTAATGTTAAATATTAAAATGAACAAAGTAGCTATGATTGTGAAAAAAATGGATAAAATGACTGAGATAGAATATGTAGACGGAAACTCAGTAAATAATTATAGCGGAAAATATAAAGATGAGAAATTATTGTTTGTAGATTTAACAAAACCTAAAGAATATAATGAAGACATATTTGGCTATATTAAAGTAAATGGGACAAATATTAGCACAGTATATGCATATACGAAAGAAAAAGATTATTATTTAAATAGAACACTAGATTACCATGAAAACATATTTGGATGGATATATTTAGACAATAGGAATGACATTTATTATTCTTCGAACAATAGCATATTTTATGCACATGGTATTCCTGAAAATACTTTATTTGCGGAATTAAATAAAATGCTCAATAAAGAGTGGTTTAAAAATAACAAACATTTAATATATACATCAAATGAAAAAGATAGCTATTTATGGGAAATATTTTCAGTATATCTTACCAATAATTCTAGCGAATATTTAGAAACAAGTTTAAGTGAAGAATATTTAAATAAATCAATTGAAAAAAGTGTTCATAATTTTAATAGCACAGTAAATGAAAATGACAAAATAATAACCCTAGTAACATGCTACGATATATCTACTTATCATTTGGTAGTACATGCCAAACTGATTAAACAAGGTAGAGTAAATTAATTGTAATTAAAGTCTTTAAAAAATTAAAGAGTCAGTGTATAATAAAAATGTATACTAAGAGGAAATATGAAAAAGAGATATTTAATAATAACTATAATAATTAGTTTAATGTTTATACCAAGAGTTGATGCATCAGGAGCAATAACACAATATAGCTGCTTAAATGGAAATACACCTGTTTCTTGTAGTGGGACACTAGCAAAAGGAACAGAATTAGTAGGAAATAATGCACAAGCAGAGCACTTTATAGTAATGAAACAAAATGCAGATGGATCATATGTATTAATGACAAAATACTTATTGGTAGATGATGCAACAGGATATAAGCAAGCATCAAATACAACGACAGGGAAAGTAGTAACATATGGACCAAGTGTGTCCACAAATACAGGCGGAGCATATGCAGGAGATTTAGCGTTATCATATATAAATTCAATAAGCACTGTGGCAGCACCAGCCACCGCAGTAAATGATCCAACAACAACAGGACGAAATGGGATACCTAGTACAACATTGATATGTGAATATACCGGGACATGTGGAGCAGTAAGTAATGAAGGGAGCATATTTGTAGAAATACAAACAAGAACTGGCTTGACAGGCGGATATATTATTGGGTAATCGTGATATTGGTCCCGATGCATATTTTACTAGTTCAGCTGATGGGGCTATTGATGGCGTGCAAAATATACATGTTTAGGAACCGGGTGATGGTGGAACAGTAGACGGAGATCCCGTTGGCGTGCCATATGGCGTTCGCCCAGTTTTTACTATTTCGCTATTTAGCCTTCAAGGGATACACGCTCCGGGCACAGGGATAGATATGAAAAGCAGTCTTGCATTAAGCATCATTGGGATAATATTTATAGGCGGAATGATAGTGTATATGAAGAAAAATAAATTATTATCAGAATAATTAATAATAAAAAGACAAGGAATATTTCTCTTGCTTTAAGCAAAAAAAGTATTTCTAGTCTTTTTTAATTATTAAAATATCAGTAATTCTAAAATTATCATATTATATTGAACTAATTAAATTTATCTTTATTTTCTTTGAAAAAATCATAATATATTTTCATATTTTTCAAATTTGTCCAATTTTTAATTGTTACAGGTATGCTATCCAAGTCATAGATAGTGGCCTCCTCTAAGCTCAATAAGAAAGGCGAATGGGTAGAAATTATAAATTGGCAATTATAAAATCTAGCTGATTCCTCAATAAATTTTTTAAGTTTTAATTGATTTTCCGCTGATAAACTGTTTTCTGGTTCATCTAGAATATAGATACCATTTTCTTTGATTTCTCTTTCCCAAAACATTAAAGCGGATTCCCCATTAGATTGTTCATTTAAATTATTGTTAGTTAAACGTTCTCTTACATATTTTGACATAGTTTTGTGGTAAGAATCAGTTTTGTTTTTTAACTTTTCATAATTGCTAAACACAGTTTCTCCATCATTAAATTTAGTTTCCAAATATTCTTTTGAAAGTTCTTCTTTTCTTCTATTAACATTATTGTTTATAAATCGAATATCTAATAAATAATCAAAAACATCATCACTAGTAATATTCTTTATTTCATTAGGAGCCATATTCATTTCATAGTCACACATTTTGACATATTCATTAAAAAAAGAACCTTTGTCAATATCGCTTTTCTTATTAGCATTTATTTTATCTGAAATTATATTTAATAGCGTAGATTTACCACTGCCATTCCCACCATAAAATATGGTTATTGCATCAAAAGTTATATTCTCGAAACTTTTTGAAGTAAAAATTTTAAGAGGATACTGATTATTGAAAATTCTTCTTTTTTCTTTGTATGCAATTAAATTATATTCTTCATCTTCATTTAAAAGTTTAAATTTACTTAAATAAACCATGTTATATGCCTCTATGCAATTATAACAAAAAATTTGACACAATAATAGATATCAAAACTAACTATATTTACAGAAATGGTTAAAAATGATATAATAAAATCTATGGTGGTTCTATGAAAGCGTTAAAAGAATATTTGGGGAAAATTAAGAAGAATCCAAAAAAAATATTAAAAGATATTAAAAGTTTTGTTATAGATAATAAATATATTTTTTTTATGGCTTTACCACTAATATCAATGGATTTAATGACTAGATTTTTAGGAAAAGAAATCGGATTTTTTAAAATTTATAGATTTGTTCCTAATTTTTTTACTTTAACTTGGGTAATTCTATTTATCGGAATTGTTTTAACTTGTAAGAAAAGGATGGGTAGATGGATATATTTAATTATTAATATAATATTTATAATGTTTTATTTAATTAACAATGTATATTACTCAATGACATCTAATTTCTTCAGTTTTTATTTATTAGAATCAGTAAGTGAAGGTTCTCCTTACATGATAGATGCGATTAAAAATTGTAATATATTAGTATATATATTTTTAGTTATAATAATATTTTTAGTTGTATTTGGGTATAGAAGTATTCCAGACAATAAAAAGTTTAATTCTAAAGGACTTATAATTATAATTGTGACTTTTCTTTTACTGCATACTATAACACCACTGTTCTTAGGCAAAGCCAATGAAAACTTGGTATGGAGTACTTGGAAAAACCCTAGGAATATTTATAATTTATATAATGACGCTAATAAAAGTATGAAGGTAAGTGGATTATATGAATATACATTCAGAAATTTTTATGTAACTTATTTAAGGGTTCAAAAAGAAAATGAGGAAGACCTTAAATTTTTAAAAGAAGCTTATAGTAGTGAAGAAAAGAGTGTTAAAAATAAATATACTTCTAAATTTGAAGGCAAAAATTTAATATTCTTGCAACTTGAAGGTATTGATAATTGGTTAATTACAAAAGATGACACACCAACTTTATATAATATGATGAGAAATTCTATTAATTTCACCGATCATTATTCATTCTTTAATGGAGGAGGATCTACTTTTAATTCAGAATTTGCAGTTAATACAGGATTTATAGTGCCTTTTTCTTACAGTCAAAATGCTTATACTTTTAACAATAATAGTTTTCCTTATTCTATGGGTAGTTTATTTAAAGAAAGAGGGTATTCTATAAATGCTTTTCACATGAATAGTGGAGAATATTACTCAAGAAGTATTAATTATAAAAATTGGGGATATGACAATTATTATGGATTAATAGATATGTTTAAATATACTAAAGATGAATACAAGTTGGATAGAGAAATGATATTAAATGAAGAATTTTCAAATTTAATGTTTTCAAGCGAAACCAACTTTGTTGATTATATTATTACTTATTCTGCACATTTACCTTTTACAAATACTAAAGGAGTTTGCAAGCAATTATATGAAATAGATAATCCAACTTTAGAAGATTCCTCATCTTTATCTTCAAGTACTGAATTAAAAGAAATGACTGAAGAGGAGTGCGTAAGACGACAAGCAAAAGAAACTGACTATATGGTAGAATTATTAATAAATAAATTAAGAGAATTAAATCTACTTAATAATACCGTAATAGTTGCATTTACTGATCATTATTTGTACACATTAGAAGATCAAAGTATATTAGAAAAATATAAAAATACAACTAATAATCTAATTAATAAAACGCCATTCTTTATATGGGATAATGGTAAAACAAAAGCGACCATAAAGAAGACAACTTCTCAATTGAATATTTTACCAACTGTATTAAATCTATTTGGATATGATTATAACCCGAATAATTATATAGGAGAAGATGCTTTAAGTACTTCATATTCGGGGTTAGTCTTCTTTAGTGATTATTCTTGGTATGATGGGAATGTTTATGTTGAGGGTGGAGAAGTAACAAATAACAAGTCTATAAGTAGTGCTAAATTAGAAGAAAAGAATTACTTAATAAATTATTTATCTAAGAAAAACGATTTAACATTAAAATATAATTACTTTAAAAAGTATGAAAACAAATAAAAATACACAAAGAATCAATTTCTTTGTGTATTTTTTTAAGTCTTTATAAAAAATTGGAAAAAGAGTATACTAATGCTAGTAAGACTATGAGGAGATTATAATTATGGCATTTAATTTAAATGATTTTGATATTATAAAAGATAAAGAATTACTGGAGTTGTGGTTACAACTTTGCGATACCTTTGACACGCCTCGTATACCGGAGGAGTGGGGGAATATGACACTTAAAGATAAAAAAGACGCCTTAAAAGAGGCTATAAAGAAAAAGATATGCATTGCTGATACCAAAGTGTATTGTGATAATTATCAAGAATATATAGAAATAGACGACAAATAAGTCGTCTTTTTTATTGAAATATTGCGATTTTGGTTAAAACCTTTCTTTAATAATATATCTTGTTTTTGCATATTACTATTATTGGTAGCAATAGGCAGTTTGACATTTTGCTTGTCATTCGATATAATGCTATCAAATGAATTGATGTCGTTTGGGGATTGGACCCACTTACCATCAATTCTTTTTTTATGATTCCATCATCTTTGTCATAAATTATTTTATCTTAAATTAAAATTCAAACTACACCATAAGGTGCGGTTTGAATTTTAGCATTTTAATAAAACTCTTAATTATGTTTTATATCGTCAATTGTGATTTTTGAATCATGCGGTATTGGTTTCCATGTAACCTTTTTGAATATTGCAATATATTGTGTATATCTTCCAATAATATCAAATGTTGGCCAAGTAAGTGAGTAAAGTACTTTTTTTATAAAAGGCATTTTTACTATTCTTTTTCTTTCTATAAAGAATATATAAACCGCTACCCAAACATTTTCTAGATAAGATGTTAGTCTATAAAATATTCTAATCCATATTGATGTTATTAGTCCGGCATATAATGATACAAACCCTGGACTAAAGTTGACTCTTACATCAGCAACTTCTCTTAAAAATTTTGCTAAATATGTTCCACCTGAAAAAATACTTAAGTCATGAACACCATTTATGTATGTATAGCACGAATATATTATTACTGAAACAATTAACCATCTAGCTATGTTTATAACTGAAAATGGAGTTAGTTGCATCAATGTATCATATGAAGCAGTTCTATGTCTAATTGACTCTATAACTGAAAGAATTATATTTTTAAATGATTTCTTTTTCTTCTTTACTTCTTTTTCTCTCCATCTTGTTTTAATAAATAGTTTACCAAAAAATATATTGATAAAAAGATAAGGCCCTGTTTCAACAAAAGCTTCTAAATGTCCTCTTGACCAGCGTAAACGTTGACGTAATGCAATTTTTAAACTAGTTGGTTGTTCATCATAAAATATTGCATCATTATTGTATGATATTTCATATCCTTGAGCTACTGCATCAGCGGTTAAAGCTCTATCTTCTGTTAAAGAAGTATATTTCCAACCATCTTTAATAATTTCATTTGTAAATAAAAATCCTGTGCCTTGAATATTTGTTGCAAGTCTTAGTACAGATCTAGGTCTATGATTTCTTCTAACTGATCTTAACCAATGAAGAGCATAGGTTGACGCAATCCAATTTTCATCAAAATTTTTGGTATTTCTATAAGAGCATGTAATTCTGCATCCTGCATCAAAAGAATCGTTCATTCTAGAAATATAATCACTCTTTAATAAGTTATCGGCATCAAATATAAAGTATCCTTCAAAAGACATTCTTCCATAATATTCTTCAATCTTCTCACATAAATATTGAAGCGCAAAACCTTTTGTTTTCTTTTCATTATCAAATCTTTCATAACATATTGCACCATGATTTCTAGCAATTTCAGCAGTATTATCAGTACAATTATCCGCAACCACAAATACAGTTACTAAACTCATGTCATAATCTTGTTTATTTATACTATCCAGTAAATTTCCTATAACATTTTTTTCATTTCTAGCTGCGATCATGATAGCGTATTTGTGATTCTTTTTAGCCGGTTTAAATTTTCTGGTAAAAAATATTCCAATAAAAAAGTAAGCCGTTTTATAAGCTAACATAACTGTAAATATTTTACCTATAATATCATATAATTCTTTTGAATTGACATAGCTCTTTCCAATGAAAGTAATAATATTATTTATTACATCTAACATAGGGCACTTCCTTTTTACATTAATATATTTTTATAATATCATAAAGTATATTAAAATCCAATACGATGAATTATTTGAATGTAAATAAGAAATATTAAAAATTAATAATTGGTGATATAATAGAAACTAAGCGAGGGTATTATGAAAAATAAATTAAAAAGTTTTTATTGGTTTTTAATACTAATTATATTTTTAGAATTTACTTATAAAATATCTATATTTAATACATTTTTTAGTTGGGATACATTGTTGGTAATTCTTTTTAGCATACCAATTGCTATTTTGTTTTATATAATTACCAGTCTTTTTAATGAAAAAGTAAATAAAATACTAGTGATATTATTAACGGCCATAATTACTTTAATTTTTCTGGCTCAAATAGTATATTTTAATTTTTATCAATCAATGTTTTCTGTATTTTCAATTATGAATGGTACTACTCAGGTAATGGGTTTCATGAAAGATATTATAAAAGTTATGATCGGAATTTGGTATATATTATTAATTGTGATAACTCCTTTAATATTATTTACTATATTTAATAAAAGGGTATTTAGTTTTAAATCATTAAAGCTAAGAATGATACTTATTTGGTTATGCGTAATGCTTATATTTTATGCATCATCTTTATTAGTTATAAAATTTGATAATAAAAGTTCAAGTTCTTTAAATTGGTTGTATTCTGGGACACATGCTCCAATGATAACTGCTAAGAAAGTCGGACTTTTAACAATGACAAGATATGATATATTTAGATTTGTATTTGGATTTGAAGAAAAAGTATGGACGGAGGAAAGTATAGAAGAACCAGAACCCATAATAATTACTTATAATGAACTTGACATTGAATTTGATTCTTTAATTCAAAATGAGACAAATTCTAAAATTAAAAGTATGCATGAATATTTTAAAAATGTATCTTCTACTTCTCAAAATGAATTTACTGGAATGTTTAAGGATAAGAATTTAATATTTATAACTGCGGAGGGATTAGAGACTTTAGCTATTGATGAAACGCTTACTCCGACATTATATAAACTTTCTAACAACGGATTCGTGTTTAAAAATTTTTACCAGCCATTATATCCTGTCAGTACATCTGATGGGGAATATATGAATATGACTTCATTAATTCCTAAAGAAGGAGTATGGAGTGCCTATCGTTCTAGTAAAAATTATATGCCTTTTGCTATAGGGAATATGTTTAAAAAGTTAGATTATAAAACCATGGCATATCATGACAATAGTTATAAATATTATAATAGAGATAAATCACATCCTAATATGGGATTTACCTATATCGGATGTGGTAATGGACTTCAAAAAAAAATAAAATGTAAAATATGGCCTCAAAGTGATTATGAAATGATGCAGGCAACTATTAACGATTATATATATACTAAAGAAGATGAATTGCAAGCTCAGAAAGCTGAGCAAGTTTCATCAATGGTTAGTGAAATTAAGAATGCAAAAAAAGTTCAAAAGTTTGCTACATACTATATGACTGTAAGCGGGCACTTAAATTATACTAAATCTGGCAATAGTATGGCTAAAAAGAATTGGAATGCGGTTAAAAATTTACCCTATAGTGAAGCAATAAAAGCTTATATAGCGTGTAATATAGAATTTGATAAGGCTATGGAATATTTATTAAATTCTCTTGAAAAAGCCGGAATATTAGATGACACCGTGATAGTTATATCACCAGATCATTATCCATATGGACTTAAGAATGAAAGAACTGAAATGAGTGAAATTCTTGGTATTAATAAACTTGATAAATTTGAAAATTATAGAACAACATTAATAATTTATAATTCTGATATGAAAACAATAGAAATAGATAAATATGCTAGCAGTATAGATATTTTACCAACTGTTTATAATTTGTTTGGATTAGAATTTGATTCAAGACTATTAATGGGAAGAGATTTATTAAGTAATGATGAAGAAGGACTAGTAATATTAAGTGATAGAAGTTGGATAACAAGCAAAGGAACATACAATTCTATTAAAGAAGAATTTACCCCATATAACGCCGAAGAAGAAATAGAAGAAGGGTATGTTAATAAAATTAATGAAATAGTGCAAGGAAGGTTTTCTATGTCTGCATTAATTTTAACTTATGATTATTATAATCATTTGGGATTAAAATGATGAAAATAAATAAAACTGATATAAATTTAAGGGCTACTTTATTAAGTGGACAATTATTTAGAGTAAATGAGGAAAATGATAAAAGTTTTACAATTGTATTATCTGATAGAGTTGTTAATTTAAAAGAAGAGGATAATTATATTATTATTGATTCTAATAACAAAGAAAATTTAGAAAGTGTTATTAAAGAGTATTTAGATTTAGAAAGAAAATATGATGAAATAAATGAATATTTATTAAATAAAGATTTAAAATTAAAAGAAGTAATTAATTATTCAAAAGGTTATAAAATATTACGCCAGCCTAAATTTGAGATGGTTATTAGTTATATATTAAGTCAGAATAATACAGTAAAAAATATTTCTAGTTCAATAGAAAAATTATCTACTTTATTTGGTAAGAAAATAGTATTTAAAGAAAAAGAATATTATTTATTTCCAAGCATTGAAGAATTATCTAATATAGATGAGGAAGAATTAAAAAAATGTAGTGTTGGATTTAGAAGTAAATATATTATTAATGCTATAAAAGATATTAATAATGAAAAAGATTATTTAAATGACTTAGATAATCTTGATAGTGATAAGGCTATTGAAAAATTAATGAAAATTAAAGGAATAGGCCTTAAAGTTTCATCTTGTATACTATTATTTGGGTATGCAAGGTTTGATGTTTTTCCAATTGATACATGGGTAAAAAAATATTTTAACAGTATCAACGAAGAAGAAATAAAAAGAACTGCTAAAGAAAAATATGGTGAGTATTCTGGGCTTGTTATTCAATATATGTTTCATTATATGAGAAATAAAAATGTATTATAATAGTTAAGCTAAACATAATAATAGTATGGAAAAAAGAATAGATTGTGAAAAATTAGATGAGTATGAAAAAATATTTTTAGTACATAAAATATTTGATGTTTGGGGTGAAGGAAAAATAATAAATGATAATATATTATTTTTACCCAGTGATGTTAAAATATATAATGAAAAAGATATATCAAAAATATATCTAATATGTTCTAATATGAATAAATGTGATAAAGTAAATGACATTGTAAATAAATTTATTAATCTAGATTTTTATGAAAAGTTAGATTTTATGATATCAATATTTGAAGAAATAAATGAGTTAACTATAGTGCCCAATAGAATAACAGATACAATGGATTTTAAAGATTTAAGTAATGAAATAAAAAATTATAAATTAACTTAATTATTTAAAGGTGTGGAAATTAATTTTTAATGATGATATAATAATTGTGAATAGAATAAAGTGGGTGAATTATGAAATATATATTAGTAACTGGTGCTGGAAGCGGAATAGGTAAAATGATTGCTGAATGTATGGCAAGAAGAGGATGGATGGTTTTTGCGGCGGATATTAATAAAGAAGCTTTAGAAAGTTTAAAATCAAAAAATATTTTTCCAATATATATGGATATTACTAAAGAAAGTACTATAGAAGATGCATATAGAAAAGTGGCACATGAAACATTATATTTGGATGTAATTCTTAATTGTGCGGGTGTAGGTCTTATGAGTTCTTTAGTTGAAGAAGATATTAAAAAAATAGAAAAAGTAATGGATATAAATTTATTTGGAATGATTAGAGTAAATAAAGTATTTTTTCCATTGCTTCCAAAAGAAAGCGGAAGAATCATTACTATTAGTTCTGAATGTGGGTGGATGAGTCCTTCTCCTTTTAATGGACCTTATATTATGAGCAAGTATGCAGTAGAGGCTTATAATGATTCGTTAAGAAGAGAATTAAATATTTTGGGAATTAAGGTTATTAAAATACAACCAGGTTCATTTAAGACCGCGATGCATAAGAATACTATTGATAATTTTAAAGAACTTGTTGAAAATACTAAATATTTTAAGGCTGAATTAAAATCAATGTCTAAAATGATGAGGAAAGAATTAAAAAATACAAATGATCCAAAATATTTAATGAATGCTGTAGTAAAGGCATGCGAAGCTGAAAAACCTAAATTAAATTATAGAGTAAAAAATAGTCCTAGTATGACAATAATCAATTTATTGCCTGAAAAAACTATAGACAATATATATTTAAAATCTCTTTAAAATAAATAAAAAATGTAGTGGTTTAATCACTACATTTTTTATATGTATTTTTTTATTTCATCGAGTTTGTCTAACTTTTCCCAAGAATATTCATCCCATCCAAAGTGACCATAAGCAGCAGTTTTTGAATAAACAGGACTATTTAATTTTAATGATCTAACAATGCTTGAAGGTCTAAAATCAAAAACCTTTTTAATAATTTCTAATATTTTTTCATCACTTATAGAACTTGTATTATAAGTATTAACATATAGACTTACTGGAGTAGCAACACCTATTGCGTAAGCAACTTCTATTTCACACTTTTTTGCAATACCAGCTGCAACTATGTTTTTGGCAACATATCTAGCATAATAAGAAGCACTTCTGTCGACTTTTGTATAATCTTTTCCGCTAAAAGCACCACCACCATGTCCACAAGCACCACCATATGTATCAACTATAATTTTTCTGCCTGTTAGTCCAGAGTCTCCGGCAGGGCCCCCAATTACAAATCTTCCAGTCGGATTAACATATATGATAGTATCTTTATCTAATAAAGAAGGATCTATTACTGTATTGATAACATATTTAATAATATCTTCTTTTATTTGAGACATACTTACTTCTGGGTTATGCTGAGTAGATATAACTATTGTATTAATTCTTTTAGGAATTCCACCCTCATATTCAAGCGTTACTTGAGTTTTTCCATCTGGCCTTAAATAAGAAAGCGTTCCATTTTTTCTAACTTCAGTTAATTTTTTTGCAAGTTTATGAGAAAGTATAAGAGGCATTGGCATTAATTCAGGTGTTTCGTCAGTAGCATAGCCAAACATCATTCCTTGGTCTCCTGCACCTCTTTCTTCTTCATTTCCTTGTTTTGTTTCTAATGAATTATCAACTCCCAAAGCAATATCGCTTGATTGCTTATTAAGTTCAATAGTAATTTTACAAGTATTACCATCAAATTCTAGTTCTGGATGATTATACCCAATTTTAATAATAGTATCCCTTACAATTTTTTCTACATCTATAACAGCATTACTAGTTATTTCTCCCATAACAAGTACCCCTTTATAAGAAATTGCTGTTTCACATGCAACTCTAGAAGTATTATCAACTGAAAGATAAGCATCTAATATTGCATCGGATATTTGGTCACAAACTTTATCTGGGTGTCCTTCTGTAACAGATTCTGATGTAAATAATTTATTCATATTACCTCCTTTTTTACCTTAAAAAATGCTTAGGAAAAATCCTAAGCATCACCAATTAATATATTGATCTCATCTCTCGGATTATTCCGTAGGATTTAGCACCATCGCCATTTGGCAGGTTGCCGGACTTCATCGGGCCTATTCCCTCTGTCTCTCTTAATAAGGTAAATTTCTTTATTTACATTATCAAGTATACTCCTATTTTAATTGCTAATCAAGTATTGAGTTAAAAATAAAAAAGTAGTATACTTATTTGTATATGAAAAATAAAATTATTTATAAAATTATTGAGATAATATTAATATTGTTGTTATTATTAACAAGTGGATTTTTATTTTACTCAGTATTATTGTATAAAGATTTAGAGAAGTTTTATATAATAATGTGTGGAGTATTAATTCTTTACTTTGGTTTTATGCTTTCTTATTTCTTAAATAAGAATTATAGAAAAGGAAATGTTAAGAAGTTTTTTACTACTTCAATTATTTCAATTATATTTATTGCAATCTTTGGAATTGGTGGTTATATGCTACATAATGTATATAGTAAATTAAATTCTTTTAATAAAGATATTATTACATATACATCAGCGCTTATTACTTTTGACTCAAAGTATACTTCTATAAAGGAAGTGAAAGATTCAAAAATAGGTGTTGTTAATGATGAAGAAGATATTGAATTATATACTATTCCAAGTGAATTAATTGAAAAAAATAAACTAGAAGATACTAATAAAATTATAAAATATAATAGTGTTTTAGATTTAATGGCGGCATTTTATGATAAAGAAGTAGATTTAATATTCATAAATGGAAATTATAAAGATTTATTTATTAGTTTTGAAGAATATTCAAATTTGAGTGAAACTGCTATCGAGGTGATAACCGGAAGTAAAGAAATAGAAAAAATTGATACTGAAGGTGAAATAACTCAAACTACTGAAACAAAAGGATTAACCGAACCTTTTACAATTCTTTTAATGGGAGTAGATAGCGCAGCTGATGGACTTAATAAAAATGCAGCTTTTAATGGAGACACTTTGATGTTAATAACATTTAATCCTAAAACATTAAATGCTACCATGTTTTCAATTCCAAGAGATACATATGTGAAAATAGCGTGTGGTAACAGGGCATTTCAAAAAATAAATACCTCAGCTTATGGAGGGTCTTCTTGCACTATAAAAACTATACAAAATATGACAGGTATTAAAATAGATTACTATGCTAAAATAAATTTTAAAGGGGTAGTGGATTTAGTTAATTCTTTAGGTGGTATAGAAGTTAATGTACCATATTCTTTCTGTGAACAAGATAGTAAAAGACGTTGGGGTAGTAATACGGTATTTGTTAACGAAGGACTTCAAACATTAAATGGAGAACAAGCTTTAGCTTTGGCAAGAAATAGACATTATCCAAGTGATTCAAAGATGATGAAACGATATTGTCCAAAATTAAATAAGGGTACTAGAAATGATTTTGTTAGAGGTCAAAATCAACAACTTGTTATTGAAGGCATGCTAAATAAAGTTAAGAATATTAGAAATGTTAATACAATTATGGAATTATTGGACGCTGTTAGTAAGAATATAGATACTAATCTTTCTACCGATCAAATGCTATCTTTTTATGACACTATTAAAACTATAATAGCCGCAAAGAGTATAGATATAGTAAATGTTCAAAAAACATTACTAAAAGGATATGATTATGGTAGAGATATGATTTATGATGGTGGAAGGAAGACTTATGCATTTATTAATTGGAAGGGTAGTTTAAATGATATAGTTGATTTGATGAAAATTAACTTAGGGTTAAAAAAAGATTCAATTGATAAAAAGTTTGATTTTTCAGTAAATAAAACATATGTTAAAGAAATAGTTGGTAATAAAAAATATAGTGAATCAAAGCTTGAACTTGTTCCTAACTTTAGTACATATACATATTCAAAAATTACAAGTTGGGGAAGAAGTAATGGTATGACAATGAATATATTAGATATTGATACCAAAAAAGCTATATCAAGTTTATCTAATTATACTTTTGTTTCTCAAAGTGTTCATGAAAGGACATTAGTTGTAAAAGCAGGAAGTAGTATTGATATATATTATAAAGCAAAAGCGGTACAAAAGGCTGAAGAACCAGAAGCATCTAGCAATGGGGAATAATATGGATTTAATAAATAATTACTTAGATAAAGATGGAAAAGTAAAGATATATCCATCTAAGAGAAAGTATAAAAATGCTGTACTCATGTATTTGGCAACTAAATTTAAAACAAATGTAATTTATACAGAAAAAGAGGTATGCAAAATTATTGATAGTAATTGTTTATTTAAAGATTCAGCTTGGTTAAGAAGAGAACTCGTTGGAATTGGATTTTTAAATAGGAAAAAGGATGGTAGTGAGTATTGGAAAGAATTAGATCAACCATCTTTTGAGTCTCTATTGTTAAAATAAAATATATGGGAGGGTTAAATGAAAAAAATATTAAATTTCTTAATGTATGGTAAATATGATAGGGAAACTTTTGTAAAGAATAAAGATGTTATAGATTATAATAACTATATTAGGCTGAAAGTATTTTGCTACATAAGCCTTTTTATAAATTCTCTTTTATTTCTATTATCAATTTTTTGGGGTAATTTGCATAGGGGTTCTCATCTTTATTTAGTAATGATGCTAATATCAATTTTATACATTGTATTGCTTAGTTTCTACTTCAAAAGCAATAAAAAACATATTACACTTTTATTTTATATTTATATTATAATAAGCTTACTTTGCTTTGAAACATTAGATGTAAACTTTAATTTAAATTTACCAGCATCTTTAATAACTATGGTGTACTTATTATCTGCATATTTGTTCTTAGATATGCCACTTAGATATGATATTGCTTTATTACTTTTTTCTATATACTTATGCTTTGACGCGATTAAATTAAAAGCGCCAGATGTTGCATTAATAGACTGTACCAATTGTCTAATAGTTTACTCTATAAGCTGTGCAATATCACATTTCCAGTTTAACGAAAGAATTGGTAAAGTTATGGCTTTACAAGCTACAAAGAAAGAAAGAGACACTGATTATCTAACAGGTTTACGTAATCGTATTTCTACTGAAAAAGATATTACTGAGATATTAACTAATAGTAAAAAAATAAGCGTGATGATGATAATAGATTTAGATGATTTTAAATCTATCAATGATACATATGGTCATAAAGGTGGAGATAAAGTATTACAAAGTGTTGCTGTAGCAATGAGAAGTTGCTTTAGAAAAGATGACTATGTGTCTAGAATTGGTGGAGATGAATTTACTGTATTTTTAACTAATATTCCAAGTGAAAACTTCGCAATTGACAAAGCAAAATTATTAATAAGCAAAATAAATGAAATCGAACTAAAAAAAGGAAATTTTGTAGGTTGCAGCGTTGGGTTAGCATTTTCTACTACGGATAAAAGTTATGATCAATTATTTAAAAAAGCAGATACAGCACTTTATGAAGCAAAGAGTGCTGGTAAAAATATTTATAAAGTTTATGAAAAATAAAAAACTTATTAATCAAAAATTAATAAGTTTTTTTATATATATTATTAGTGTGATATAATTCTCTTATACTCAAATTATAAAAGAAAGAGGCTAAATAATGAAAAATGAAATAATTATATTTGAAAATCAAGAAGTAAAATTAGAAGTTAATATGAAAGAAGATACTGTTTGGCTAACTCAATCACAAATGGGAGAATTATTTAATGTTAAACAAAGTACAATAGCGGAACACATAGCTAATATTTTTAATGAAAAAGAACTGGAAGAAAATACTTCTATCGGAATTTCCGATAGAAGTTCAGGGGGAAGAAAACCTCAAATATACAATTTAGATGTAATAATAAGCGTTGGATATCGTGTAAAATCAAAAAATGGTATTATTTTCAGAAAATGGGCTAATAATATATTAAAAGATTATTTAATAAAAGGATATTGCGTTAATCAAAAAAGACTTGAATATTTAGAAAAAACAGTTAAGTTAATTGATATAGCTGGTAGAATTGATAC
>CAZLNV010000012.1:0-14766 GCA_964561095.1 uncultured Muribaculaceae bacterium
ATCCGCTTTTACGAATTTTAAGAGTGAAGGCGTATTCAACCAAAACCCCCTGAAGGAGCCGAAAGGCTCCTACTTTTTTTATGTAAATTTTTATTTATCTATACAATTTTTCTGTTGATTCTGTTGGTATGGGTTTATAATTTCCCTCAACTGAATATCTGCAGGATTCATTAAATTTTTCTTTAACTGCTCTAAAAGCAAAAAAATAGTACAAATCAAATAACTGAGTCAAATAATTAATTTTATCTTTTTCATTTGAGTAGTTTTTTTATTTTCTCTATATTTATCTTCCACCATTATCTTAGCAATATCATATGCCAGCTGTTGCATTAGTTTATCTTCCATTTACATTTTCTTCCAATGTGGAATATCATAACACATTTAAGCATGCAAGTAAAAAAATAATTCAAAATTATTTATGTATTAAAAAAGTACTATTTAGTAGTACCTTTTCTATAAACTCTTTTTAGGGTATATGCACTGTTATCTTCTACACATTCAGGAGTTAATATTAATTCTTTTTTATATTTAGGCATTAATCTAATCTCTCCTTCTGCTCTTTTAGTTGCATCTTTCATAACTGAATATAATCCTCTAGCCCCTGTTTTTCTTTTATATGCTTCTTTTGCAACAGCGTCAATAAAACTCTCATCGCTTTTAACAACCGTTGCATATCTTTTCATTTTTTCTACAAATAAATTATATGGATTAATTAAAGCTTCTAACATAATTTTCTTTAGATCTTCCAATCCAAGAGTATTAAATAACTCTATCAATTGAATTCTACCAACAAACTCGGGAGGAATTCCATACTTTTCCAAATTATCTATGCTATATATATCTATAGACGATGGCTTATGTGAATTAATTTTACCAAACCCTATATTTTTTTCTACACATTGTTCTGCCAAACCAGAAAATGCTCCACCAAAAGCAATTGTCGTTTTCAATGTATTAAATGTTTTTAATTCTGATAAGCTTCCCTTTCCTGTTTCGTATGTATATTGTCCGCCTTCCAAAAGTTTTAGCATCGAATGAATTACGCCTATTCCAGAAACCCTATCATCTTTTCCACTTGCTTTTTTATCTATTTCATCAATTATAATTATTCCTCTTTGAGCAAGTTCAATATCGTTGCCAGCCGCTTGTAATAAGTCTTCAAATATGTCATCAATATTTCTTCCTACATATCCAGCTTTAGTAAATTGAGTTGAGTTTTCAATAACTATTGGTAGTCCTACCATTTCAGCTATTCTTTTAAAAACTGCGGTTTTTCCAACTCCCGTAGCACCACCTACTAGTACATTTGTTTTTTCTTCCGGAATAGTTGCTGACAAGTTATCATCAATTGCACATAAAACAGGTAAAATATGCTCATCTTGACCGATAATATACTTTCTACATTCATCATATATTTTTTTCATGTCTATTGATTCGGGCAATTTTTTAAAAATCTTTTTATAATTTTCTTCTTGACATTCTTCCGGAATTTCCATACCTAATTCATCGAAAACTATAGGGCCTATTACATCATCCATTTTTGCAAAAACATTTAATGCTTCTTTTCTTACATAATAAGTCTTCAATCTTCCTGTACTATTAACTCCTTGATAGAAATCATAATTTTTTAAAGCTTCAACATACTCATCTTTCATTTCTTCAGTTGTTTTTTTAGAATCATTTTCATCTGGTTCATAACCCGCCATATACATACTATTATTATAGTTAATTATCTCGTGAAATAATTCCATATCAACTGGTGAACCATAAACGTATTTTGAAACAAGAGAATTCTTATCTTCCATAAACATTATTCTGCCATCTTGAAATAAATATTCATAAGATGGATCTTTTTCGATATCAACACCTATATATTTTTCTTTAAAGTTTGGATCAATGATAAAAACTTTTTTGCCACCCTTTAAAATTTTCTCTTCACCTTCAACGTAATCCAAAACTCGTAAAGAATAACCCTTTTCTTTATCCTGTTCACCACGTTCAAATACAATAGCATAATTTTTATTTGCCATTTAAACCCCCTAATTTTTATAGTTCAACATTGTGATAAATGTTACTTACATCATCGATTTCATTTAGCATATCAATAGCTCTTCTGAACTTTTCTTCATCTTCACCAATTAATTTAATAGTGTCTTTAGCATACTTTGAAATTTCTTCTATCTCTATTGTTTTGTTAGGTAACTTTTCTTCAATTGTTTTTTTCATTTTATAAAAATCTTGTGGTTCAGCATATATAAGAAGCAAATCTCCGTCAACTTCTAAATCTTTTAAATCAATATCTTCGTTGAACATCAATTCCATAACTTCTTCTTCAGAAGCATCTTTTAAGCCTATAACAGCTAGATTATCATACATATATGAAACCGCCCCCATAGTTGCTAATTTCAAACCCGTCTTGTTAAATACTGTTTTAATTGAGGACAAACTTCTATTAATGTTATCTGTTAAACATCTAATTATTAGATTACTTCCACCCTGTCCAAATGCTTCATATTCACAAACTTCATAATTTTCAACAGCGCCTTTTCTTACTTTATCAATATTCCTATTAATAACATCTGCTGGTACTTGATCTTTTTTAGCTTTTTCAATAATCCTTTTTAATTCCAAATTATTTACTGGATCGGGATTTGATTTTGCTGCTTGATAAATCTCCTTTGCATATACTGAGTATAATTTTGATTTGACTGCTGCTGTTTTTGCCATGGATGCAGCTCTCACTTCGTGTGCTCTTCCCATTTAATTCACTTCCTTCTCATCTAATTTTATTTTACTACAACAAATGTAAAAATAAAATCTTTTATTTAATAATAATGATTTTTATTAAAAAGATTAAGTAGTTGTCTGCTTAATCTTTCATTAAATTTTTAATTTCCTCTTTATTTCTTTCTAAAAGAATTTTTAATACTTTATCATACTCTATATCTGAATCAATAGACTTGATTTCATCACCAATAACTTCTACTAAAAATATGTCTTTTTTTTCCGATGATAAAAATAAATAAGTCTTACCATTATCATCGAAAGTATCGACAACTATATAGCTTTTATCATTATCAAGAGTTAACTCCTCGCCCTTTTCATATTTCATATTCTATTTTCCTTTTCCAAAATTAAACATTTCTTTGACAATTTCTTCGAATGAGGGATTATACCCATTACCGCCATATGTGTACCCGGTTGTTGGTTCTATTTCAATTCCTTGAAGTTTTGATTTAGTTGCACAATATCCTAGGGATAAAAACAACGCAACTGATAACAAGGATACAGCTACTACTTTGCCAAATCTTTTAGGATTTATTTTATATCTCTTTTTAACTTTCTTTCCATTAACTTCGGCACTACTCCTCATTTTTTTGCATTTTTCATAAGTTTCATAATCCATATTTGAGTAATTCATTATACCAACTCACTTTCTATTTATATTCTATCATATTTTATTGCATTTTTCAATTACTAGTCAATTGTCTTTACGGCATCGATAAAATTATTATAGCATTCATAATTGAGATAATCTTTTGATTTAATAAATTCCATGCTATCTTCTTTTGCTTGCAATAATATCTTGTAATCCTCCTTTAAGCTGGCTATTTTAAATGACATATCTCCACTTTGTTTTACTCCAAACAAGTCTCCTTCTCCTCGCATTTCAAAGTCTTTTTCTGTTATATAAAATCCATCATTGCTTTCGCACAATACTTCTAATCTTTTACATTTTTTTGGCCCTATTAGCACACATGTTGAATCAAAATTATTTCTACCAATTCTTCCTCTTAATTGATGAAGTGTGGCGAGTCCAAATCTTTCAGCATCATATATAACCATCATCGTAGCATTTTTAACATCAACGCCCACTTCTATCACTGTTGTAGATATTAATATCTTAATATTTCCTTTTAAAAACTCTTCCATTATATGCTCTTTATCATTTTTAGACAGTTTCCCATGTAATATGCCAATTTCAACTTTATTATTAAAGGCAACACTCATTTTTGTTTTCAATTGATTAACAGTAGTTAAATCTAATGTTTCACTTTCTTCTATCAAGGGTGAAACAACATAAATTTGATGACCATATTCAATTTCTTTTTTCATCATAGATAATACTTCATTAATTTCTTTTTCACTTTTTATTAAGGTCTTAATTTCTTTCCTTCCTGCTGGCTTGGTTTTTATATACGATATATCCATATCACCATATAATGTTAATGCAAATGTTCTCGGAATTGGAGTAGCAGACATATATAAAGTGTCAGATAACATTCCTTTGTTTTTCAAAGTTGCTCTTTGATTAACACCAAATCTATGTTGTTCATCGGTTATAACAAGTCCCAAATTCTTAAATTCCACTTTTTCACTAATTAGTGCGTGAGTTCCAATTATTAAATCATATTTTCCATCTTGTATAGCGGATTGTGCTTCTTCTTTTTCTTTTTTTGAAAAACTTCCAAGTAAAATCCCAACTCTCATATCGGTATTTTTTAATAATTCTTTTACATTCTTAAAATGTTGAATAGCAAGTATTTCGGTAGGTGCCATTAAAGCTGTTTGATACCCCGATAAAAAATTTATATATGATGCAACTATACTTACTACAGTTTTTCCACTTCCAACATCACCCTCAAGCATTCTATTCATTCTAGTATTTCCGCATAAGTCATTACATATATCTTTCACAGCGTTTATTTGATCATTAGTTAACTCAAACGGAAGGCTTCTTACAAACTCATCCACCGCTTCTTTATCAATATTTCTTACATATTCACTTTTCTTGGATTTATTAACTTTCTTTAAATAATTAATTTTGAACATAAATTCAAAAAATTCTTCATAAATTAATTTGACTTTAGCCGCTTTTAATTCCCTTACAGAAAGCGGATTATGAATGTATTTTATTGCTTTATCTTTATCTAAAAACTTATATTTAGCATTTAAATATGACGGTATTTTATCTTCAACGTTTATATTCATGTTTATTGCATTATTGATATAATTTCTTAACATTTTATTACTTAGTCCGCTTGTTAAATGATAATGAGGTTCTATAGAACCATCTGGTACTTTTTCTAATTTAATGTCTGAAGCCACTATAGTGTTATTTGATTCATTATATTTACCAATTATTGTAATTTCCATACCAAGTTTAATATTTTGCTTTAAAAAAGCTCTATTAAATATAATAACTTTTAATACTTTTTTATTGCTTCCAACCCTAAATGTTAAACTATTTATTCTTCCATTAAATCTTCTCAAAATAGGATAACTATCAACTATGGCGTGCAAACAATAATTTCCACCATCTTCTAACTGTGATACATCATTTATCTTATTAATAATATATCTGTATGGATAATAACTTAATAATTCTTCTATACTATTTATATTTAAAGTTTTTAGATATTTTAAACTTTTATCCCCAATTCCTTTTATTTTCAATAATTCACTCATAAGGCTCCTTAAAAACATTTATATTATATCAAATTATTTATAAAAATGTTAGCAAAAGTTCATTTTATTATTTAATTTTAAAAGTTTATTAACTTATTTTTAAAAATTTTTAATAAAAAATTACATTAATTTTATATTAATGCAATATCTTCTATTTTTTTGCAATTTGTTCATCATTTTTTAAATCAAAATATTCCCAATATTTTACCATTATTTCATTTTTTATATATACATATATTTGATCTTTAAGACTGGCACAAGCTATTTTACTATTTAAATATTCACTTATTTTAATTGGTTTAATTTTGCACAGTCCATCTCTCAAATTCGTACCAGTTTTGTCGGTTTTGTTAAATCTTGAAATTCCCCTGGCATCACCAGTAGTAATATATAATTCCAATGCACATACTGCTTGACCAATACTATAATTACATATAGTAGCAACAATAGCTTCATCTAAATATCTGAAATCAATTTGTTCTTTCTTGTTTTGAAATTTTTCATTTACTTTTTTAAAGTGCTTTATATAATCTTTTATATCATTTTTACCATTGGTTGCATATCCAATAAGTTCATTTATTTCTTGTAAATTCAAGCTTTTACTTTGAGTTGCATTTTCTACAAATTGATTAAAATCTTTGACGTCAATTTCATCTGAATTCTTAAAAAGCTGCTTATCAAGTATATACTTTTCAATTAAATTAGCCACTTGAGCATTATAAGAATATTTTCCATCAACAGCTAAACCCATGAATCCTATATGATACACGAATGGATTGGCTTCTAGCTTATTATCATAAAAAAATGGATCGTTGTTTACAAATTTTATTATTTTATCAGCGTCTTCCAAAGATGGTACCCTTAAAACCACATTGTCACATCTTATTTTTTTTGCTACTTTAGAATGATGTACTATATTATTATTTAAACAAAAATTAAATATTTTATTGACACCTTCTTTTAGATGGTTACTATCAAGGGGTACATATATTTTAACCGGATCACATTCATCTTTTATCTTTTTATCTGGAGTTTCATTAATAAATTGGCAAAAATATGCCCAAGAAGGATCAACAAATACTGATGTGTTTGTGCTTTCTTTAAAATTGTTAATCCAAACAGGAAACATAGAACTAACATCTTTTTGCTTATCATACTCTGGTACTTCGTAATCTTCTAATAGTGCATAAATAACACTATGAAATTTCTCAAAGTCTTTCGAAATATATGAATAAATTTCAATGATTTTAGATACTTTATTTAAAAATTCCGTAATTTTTTCTTCTCTATTTTTTGCCATCCATATCCTCTATGTTCAATTCAATAGTGTCATCCAAATTATTATTTTCTTCTATGACAAGCCTTGGATCTATTTCCTCTTCACCGTCTTCCATTTTTAAGCATATCTCTATTTCTTCTTCGTCTAATTTAATTCTTTTTATTTCTCTCATATAACCTCTAATATACATATATATATTATAACATAAAAAAAATAGTCTATTAAACTATTTTTTTTATTCATCGAAGAAATCATCAAAAAAATCATCATCTGTTACATTATCATTTACTATAATACTATCAACATCAACATTTATCTTTGGCTTTTCTATTTGCTCTTCTTTTTCTTTATTGTCTTCTGTGTTATTAAAATCATTGTCTATAAAGTTATCAACTTTATCGATAGATGGCATATTAATATTTTTAAAATCTGTTATATCATTAGAGGGCATATTAACTTTTTCTTCTTGAGGTATTTCTTTATTTATAATATTATTTATGTGTTCGTCAATAGAAATATCAGTTTTTGGTTTTTCAGATATATCCACATTCTCTTTTTCTTTTGCTTCTTCGGCTTCAAGTTCCGCAATTTTAGCATCAATTTTTTTAGATAATTCTTCAAAATCAATTGAGCTAGTATTTCCAATTGAAGTAGTGCTATTAACTGGTGCATTTGAAGCATTCATAAAAGGATTAAATCCATTTGGACTCATACCTGCGAATGGCATACCTCCACCGCCGAATCCAGAAGGCATGCTTCCGGGGATTGGCTTACCAGATTCTTCAAATTTTTTATTAACAAATTCTATTAAATTAAATACTTCTGGTGTCCCAGGGGTTCTTTCAGGAAAAGGCATTTCATCATAAGAACAATTCCAAGCATTCATTTTAGTTAAATTAAAATCCGTTGAAAACAAAGTTTTAAATGGTGATTGTCTCATTCTTTTTATTAAAAATTCAAACTTTTTCATGTGTTGCAAATCACTTATAGTTACAAGTGGTCTTATAGGGTCCGTAGGCATCCCTTCTTTTGCTTTTCCTGGCTTTTTATCACCGCATAATTTAGAAATTTCTTCAAGTGCTTTTAATTCAGTAGTTAATAAGAAGTGTATATTACAATTGCCCTTAATAGTTTCTGCCATATCAGCGCCATATACTTGATTTAATTGAGAGAAGTTCTGAATAATAAATGTAAATCTAATATTTCTACTTCTTGACGCTGTTACCATAGAATCTACATCTTTTAATGCTGGCATATTTGGAAACTCGTCAAGCAAAAAATTTGTTCTAATTGGTAATTTACGATTATCTTCTTTCTGTGCTTCGTCTATGAGACTTTCATATATTTGTTTTACTAAAACAGTTAATAGAGCATGGTAAGTTTTCTTTTCATCATGTATAACCATAAATACAGCAGTTTTTTCTCTACCTATCTTACTCATATCAAAATCAGAATAACTTAACATTTCGCTCAGTGCATCACGAGATGAAAATATCCTTGTCTTTGTTCTAAAAGTGGAAAGAACACCAGCTTTTGTATCAGAAGCAGTTGTAATAATAGCGGATGCTGAAATATATGCTGGAGATGTTTCACCTTTTAGCGTAAAATATTCTTTATCGTAAGTACTTCTTCCGCATTTTTGTTCACCTTGCGTTGCCATGAAGTTTATACTATTTATATTAATTTGTTTTTCTGGAGCATCTTCGAATAGTCCCATTGAAAGTGCTGAAAAATAATTGGCAGCAGATTCTTGCCAAAATGGCTCTGCCTTGTTATTTGGATCGGTTAATATGTTAGCACCTAAGTCTTCAAGTAATTCCATTGATTTATCATTTTTATGCTCTTTATAGAATTTGTAAGGAAGTGTAAATGGATTCCAAGCATTGCCATGAATAGGATCACGGAAATTTACAATTACAATATTATATCCCATTTTTTTTAATAAACTACTGGTTCTTTTAAAGTTTTCTGATTTAGGATCAGTGATAATCATACTTTCTCCAGCTTTTGCAAGAATTCTAATAGTAGGAAGCATACAGCACTCACCTTTACCACTACCAGTGGAACCAATAACTAATGTATGATCTTCACTATTATTTACCCATGCTTCTTTGTCATGAAGAATAAAAGGTACTCCACCTGCATCATATTTTTCATCACTTAATATAATCTTCTTTACGCCAGGCCAGTCTTTAACTTTCTTTTCATCAGCCATTTTTTCAAATCCATCAGGTTCTTCTTTGGGTCTTCCAAATCCAAATCCTTTTTCCCTTTTTATAAAGAATCCTGACACGCTCATTATTGAAGCAACTATAGCAATAATATAAAATACTATAGTTGTTACGAAAAGTTCACTACCAAAAGCAGGAAGAGGATTTAAACCATAAAAATATCCTTCAATCGAAAAAGTGTGTATGTTTACTACAGCAATAGCTACCAAATATAATAAAAATACACAATATATTAAAAATTTTACTACATCTTCTGGTTTTGCTCTAAAAAATAATTTCATTTTTTCACCTCATACTACTATAATTATACAATAATAAGTTACTTTCTTCAATTCAGTTTTATATTTTATTGTTTTTTTTATTTATTATAAAAATTATTATAAAAGCTAAAAAACCAATGCCAATAGCCGGTACCATTATTTTAAAAATTTCAACGCCAATTACTTCTTTATAAATTTTTATTTCAATATTATTGTTTGTATCTAATATATTCCAAATATATTTATTACCTTCTTTTGCATTGTAATTACCTTCTAATTTTTTAGAAGTAATTAAGCTTATTTGTTCTATCCCTTTTCCTTGACAATTATATTCTCCAATTAAATTTATATAAAAATATTCATTTGTTTCTTCGGTATTATACTTTTCAAAACAAATTGAAGCATATTTAGCTTTCCTAAAACTTGCAAATGAAGAATATGTATAATTTAAGGCGACTGTTGAAGTATTGGAAGAATTGATAGTCCTAGTATATAAGGCTTTACCTGGAATTGCATATATATCATTATAAACTAGATTTGACTCAAAAAATTCTCCATCTGAAATTGAAAAATATTTTTTTGCTTCTTCTTCAACATTATATTCAAACTCATATAATATATTCTCATTAAAAGCATTATTTTCCTCCTTTAAAGTATACATCCCTGTCCATCCAGAGCAACAAAAGATTATCGTTAATAAAAGAAATATTTTAAATTTTTTCATTGAATTACCTTCCATAGCCCACAATATATAGGTCATTTAATTCCTCACTACTTTCGCATACTCCATTATATTTGTTACATCTACTGGTATTTCCATGTACATAATAAACTTTTCCATCTTTTACCTCGCTAACTATCCCGATATGCCTAAAACAGCCATCACTTTTTGAAGGCATATTACCATCGCCAGAATATTCACATACTGTTTTAGCAAACAAAATTATATCTCCCGGTTGAGGAGAGTCACTGCACGCCCATTTTCCGGTTTTTTCATACCAATATTGTGAGTGACAAAATCTATTATTATTTATGTAATATTTCATAAATTCACTTACGCTTTTTGATTTAAAATATATATCACTACCCATAGTTTCTTTTAATATATATGACACAAATATCGCACACCATGATGTGTCACTTTCTATAGTATAAAATCCTTTAACTATTGCTGCCATTTGTTCTCTACTTTTGCCAATATATTTTCTTGCATTAGCTATTAAAGCATTTGCAGTATCAACATTTTGAACAGGCTGCTGTGCTGCCGATGAAATGCAACTTTTGATTGATGAATTTTCGTAATATTTGTATTGATTATCAGCTTTAACTTTGCTATATGTTAACAATTGATCATATGTTAAACCGCTATCGGCTGCTTCTTGTAAAGCCACTTGAAAATGATCCAAATAATTAGCATTTGTTATGCCTCCATTATTATCTATTAATAATTCATCTTTTACTGCATCATATGCCGTATCAATTTTTGATTTATATTGACCATTTGTGTAATACTTGTCATATCTTTCTTGCCTATACGACTGGAAACATGATCCGGTTTCAACTTGTATTTCACCAACCGCATTAATAAAAGAACTATATTTATCTACTGAATATAGCAGATTAGATAAAGCCATTAACATCTGAAATTTCAAAGCCTCAATGTTATTATTTGGACCCATCTCTGTGATGCTTACTCCTTTGATATACTGTTCTAAAGTAATAGCATTTTTTGCTATATAAACAGAACTGCCAGATATATTGACTTTTTCAGATTGGGCTCCGCCTGGTAAACGCTTGTTAGCTTCATCTAGCCCACATGCATATTTTGGACTTTTGCACGATATTAATCTAACCATAGTAGTAGAGTGATTCAAAACATAACTGCAAGCAGTATTTGAAGTTGTACCACTTTCTGAATTTGTTTGCTCAGTTGATTCCGTAGCTCCATCAATATCTATATCTTCTGTAGTTTCAAGAGTGCATCCAGTCAAACAAAATGCTAGAATAACAATAAATAATATCTCTTTTAATTTCATATTACTTTCCCTTTACTAAAATTTATAGTCCCCCGCCGCTACCAAAAGAATCAAGCTCTTGCGCAGTTGCTACAATATCTATTTTCATTCTTCTTGCGCCGCAAACAAATAATGCTTCCCCTTGCTCAAATCTTTTAATTGACTCAATTTCTTGCTCGTTTAAATCTATCAATTTTGCTAAATCTTCAGTAGCTTGTTTTTTTAATCCCATTATCATATAGTATGAAGCATTATCAAAAATAGCTTTGCCATGTACGATTACTTCAGGAGAAGCGAAATCAGTAGGCTGCTGTGTAATAATTATTGTGCCTGTATTATATTTTCTACTTCTTCTTTGAACCTGTGCCAAAAATTCGCTGCCAAGTGTATTTCTATCTGCCAATAAAACATGGGCCTCATCTACCATAAAAATAGTATTTATATCCTTATCCAATGTTAATCCCCAAGCAAATTTGAGAATATTAAAGAATAAGGCATTTCTTATAGTTGAATCAGAATTCATAACTTCTTTTATATTAAATACGATAAAATCACTAGTCGGTGAAATAGTTGTGTGACCATCAAAATAATACTTTAATTCTTTAACCAAAGGTCTAACTTTTAATTCCAACCTCTCTAAAACATCTTTTTCATGAGTCTTTTCAGTAATAGAAAGAAGCCTTCCTTTTATAGTAGCATAGACATCATCAAACGTAGGATACATATTAGATGTAAATTTTGAAAAATCTGTATTTTCATCAATCTTATAACGTTTATAGGTATCTTGGACTACTTCACTAAATAAATTTAATACATCCTCTTCTATACTAGGAGAATAATATTTCATAAATGCTTTTAAATTTTGTAATGAACGAGTGAGTATTGTATAACTTAATCCTGCCTGAATATCTTCTTCATCTACATCAGATATCACTTCAAGCGGATTAATCATTCCAAAGCTTCCGCCTTTACCTAAACTTATAAAATCGCCGCCATAAAGAGCTGCCATATCTTCAAGTTCTCCTTCTGGATCAATTGCAACAATTTTATGACCATTTCTTATATTTGACCTTAATAATAATTTTGCAGTCACTGATTTACCACTACCAGATGTACCGAGAATTATCATATTAGCATTATTTCTGTTAAATTCTTTTTTTATTTGATATAAGAACTGATTAAATAATATTATACCCCCAGAAAAGTCAACACCCAAAAGGCAAGATAACCCCGGATCTTTAATACTATCAAAAATAAATGGATACATAGCAGCAATTGTAACTGATGGAATTGGTACTCCTATTCTATTTTCAATATCATTTTTAGGAAATAAAGATATTGCACTTTTTAATACTTTTTCCTGTTCAAATCTTAACGCAATAGCTCGAAGTCCTAATGCCTCTGTTTGATTTCTAACTTGTATTTTTTTTCTTTCCAATTCTTCTTGACTATCAGCCATAATTAATAAGTGCATTTGAAAATCAAATATTCTAGCACTTGTTGCGGCTAACATTGATACAAAAGATTCAATTGACTCATAATCTTGTCTAATTTTTTCTTGCATAGTTAAATCTTTTTCTTTAGAGAGCCTATCTTTTAAATCCGCTACTTCCTTGTTTAACATTTTACTTAACGTAGAAAATACAATTGGTATGTGCTTGATCAATATTTTCACATCATTAAGCTGAGTTAAATTTGATAAATAGCCACTATAAATAGATTTTGGATAACTAATTACCGTTAAAATGCAACAATATTTGTCGCCTATAACCATATCTCCGCTTCTAAATTCTAATCCTTTAGGAGCTATTTCACTTTTAAATGCTCTACTCATTTGAAATCACCGTCCTTAATTCTGTTTTAACATTGGAATTAAAGAAACTATCTAAAAAGTCTCTTAAATCATCATTAGTAGTTTGTCTTGAATTCAAACCGCAAGAAGCAAGTCCTGATATTAAACTTTGAATTCTTTTTGCAATTATATCAGGCCTTTTATCCTTAAAAAGTATAAAATATTCTTTATCCACAACATTTACTTCTTTACTCATGAAGAGTTCCGCTTTATCAATATCTTCCCTTATCAGTTTTCTAATTGCTAAATTTGTTACAGAGTTAAATTGTAAATTAAGTCTACTTAAATACAAGTCCAAATTAACAGGTTTGTCCGTAACTATTAGCCAAAATTCATAATCAAGCGTTCCATAAAAATTTTTTAAATTAAATAAAACATTTTCTTGACTTAATGTATCTAAAATAAATATATTTTTGGGAGTTATTTTAACTCCAGTAACCGATAACCCGTTTTCAAGTTGAATAGTATTATTAGCTATGCCTTTTATAGGTAACCAATCTTCAGCAAATTTCTTACTCTTTTCATCATTTTTCGTCATCGTATACACACCAACCTTTCCATAAAAATATTCTTCTTTCTGTAAAAAAACTTTTTACTTCTTTTATTAAAATTCTAGTATTGTGATAGTTAGGGATAGGTAAAACCAGAAATGTGCATACAAGTAGAGGTAATAACTTTATAATCACCATTTTAAATGATTGATCAGTTATGACCATTAGGAGTAGTAATGTTAATATAGCTCCTGATGCAAATATCCCTAAATCTATTGGCCTAAACATATTTAATATAAGCATACCTCTTTTGCTATTAGCAGGTATTAAATATTCTTGCCTTTCTTCACTTTCCACATTTATCATCCCTTTCCATTTTTTTAGTCAGCAACATCTTCATTGTTATCCACATACTCTTCTTCATTCTCTTTTTTGTCAACTTCTAAAATTTCTTCTTTATCAGAACTATTTAATATTTTCTCTCGTTTACTTGGAGTTGACTTTTCCATAGACTTTGCATTTTGATCAACTTCTTTAGCAGACATCCTTGAATCAGTATTATCTGAGGCTTGCGGCTCACCATATCCTCTTACTCGAGGTTCTGAGTTAGATGCCCCTTGATTATTCGATTGCTCTTCTTGCTCCTTTTCAATCTGCTTTTGCTGTGCTATTTTAGTTTCTTGATATGAAATATCAGATGCTGCTTCAATGTCATAGCCTTGTTCTATCAATTCTCTAAATCTCTTCTCAGCAAAGGTTGGCTGTGACTCGTCTACTTCATTGTTGCTCACTGCTTCTTGAAATTTATTCTCAGATGTATTTATATTTGAAGAAGTCTGTGTAAGCTTTGCTTCTGAATCACTAGTTGAATTATCTTTTCTGTTCAAAGATTCTCTAAATTCTCTATCTTTATTTATTGCTTCTCTAAACGCCGCTTCAGATGCTTTCACGTTTGCAGGTGCCCCCATAGCTTTTGCTTCTGGGTCACTTTTCCCAGCATCTTGCGGAGTTCCAGAAGTTCCCTGTGAGGACGTAGCAGTTTGTTGATTCTCTTTATTCTTTTCAACTGTATTTGATGCATCCACTCCAGATTCTGGGGTACCAGTCTTCTTTTCAGCATCTTGCGGAGTTCCAGAAGTTCCCTGTGAGGACGTAGCAGTTTGTTGATT
>CAZLNV010000012.1:14866-26147 GCA_964561095.1 uncultured Muribaculaceae bacterium
ATTCTTTCTTTTTCTTCCTCTGCCTTAATTGCTGCCTCGGTTGCTCTTTTGTTTTTAAGGCGATTCGATTGATGATCTACCGCATACTGTTTAAAGCTTTTTGCACTTTCTTTAGAAGATTTAACTTTCTCCCTTACTTTATCAACATTTTCTTTTCCAAAAGCACCATCAGCAATTCTATCCAGTCCTTTTGTTTTAGCTCCATGTAACATTGCCTTAACAGTTCCAGCAAATCCAGCTTTGCCTCTTATTCCGCCAATTAAACCACCAATGCCCCCAGTTGCAAGACCTATTGCACCCCCAATTATTCCCATAGTTCTTCCTAATAGTGCTTTGCCACTATCTACTTTAACTCCAAGAACTTTTTCTGCAAGAGATGGCAATGATTTGAAAAATTTATATAACGCTATAAAAATAAGAACTAACAATATTACTCTAAAAAATATTGGAAAAGAAGATAAATTCATGCCTCCTACATTATCAAGCCCTGATTCAACAGAACTATCGACTATATTTAATAACATCTTCATACAATACATCATTAGATATACGATCAAATACGAAATAAATATTTTTACAAACAGCTGAATATAAGTACTCATGTATGTTCCTATATATTTTTTTAAAATTCCTTCACCTTCTTCCGGAATAATATAGGCCATTACAGCTACAGGCATTATTACTCTTAAAATCATAATAGTGAAAGCTCTCACTCCTATATCAATAGAAAATGTCACATACATCAATATTGTAAATATCCCACATGCTCCAGAAATTATAGGAAATTTATATGAAATTGGGTCTTCGGCATGTTCAACTATATTATAGAACGTTAATTCTCCATTCATTATTTCAGATTTTAAATTTGGGTGTCCTTTTTCATCGCCTCTATAATCAGGATCCGGATTTTCATAAAATGAAAAGAACAAATTATATGATACCCATCTTCCGCTACTTAAATATCTTCGATAATCATTATTATCTAAATCAGAAACTTCACTAGTCTCTACTCCTGTAACTATTTTTTCTATTGCAGAAGATTCTAAAATTGCATTTTGCAAATTATCCAGTAAGTCAAATATAAAATTTCCAGAAACAAGAAGGCCTATAACAACTACAATCTTTAAAACCAACTTTGAACCACCTGACTCAGCTTTTGAGGGATCTACCAAAAATTGTAATAAGTTAAAAGCTACTATAAATAGCATTGCTACTCCAAGCAAAATTTGAATCCTTGTTGCGATTGTCGAAAGAGTTCCTATTAATGAAGAAAAATTTAATTTGCACATGACGTTAAAAAGAACATACACATATGTTAAAAGTTCATAAATAATCCAGTCAAACCATAATGCAATAGTTTTTAAGACTGTAATCATAGTTCCACCAAGATTTTCAATAGAAAATGACGTTGTAAGCATATAGATAATATTCATTTAGAACTCCTTTCTTATTTTATATTCCACATAATCCGTTTTGAATTTCAATAATTGAAAGTATAATATTAATTATTGATGGCAATATTAATAGAATTATTAATATTATGAATCTTTTAGTTAAATTTTTAGTAGCCCCCTTTATTGCAGACTCATCAGCACCACCAATTGCTTTTATATAATCAATAATTGTAAAAACAATAAATAATGCCCCACCAGCAATTCTAATATATTTAAAAATATCTCTTAAAACGGATACAGTATCGCCTAAAGCTCCTTCACAAGTTATTTTTCCTGTCCCAACTTGATATATACCGTTAAGCCAAGCAGCAATACCATCGCCGTCATATTTTTGCAAATATGAAATATCTCCAATGTCAGTAGTCCAATATTTTAAATCTTCAGTTGAACTACCATCTTTAAATTTTGAATTGCTAACCTTCGTCCCCACGCAATAATACGCTTCAACATCTTTACTCATAGAATTAAGATTTGAGCCTGTACGATCATAATATTCCTTTGGAGACTCACAATAACCAATACATGTGGCTTCACAATCTCCCTTCATCTCGCAAAGCCAATATCTCCAGCCGTCTACTTGGCTCAAAGAAGTTTTACCTTCTAGCCCAGTGTATCCCCTTGAAGATGGAGAAAGATAATTTAAACATTTTTTATCACTGCTTAAAACAACTGGGGAATCTGGAAATTTAACTATATTGCCCAAACAGCCATTAACATTTGCGCACGAATTAAGAGTACTTATCCATCCGCTAAATAGATCATTAAACTTGCTATATTGGAATGTCACAAGATTTTTAAGTGTTTCCCAATAAGCTCCCATAAATCCTGCTGCTTGTTCATTCACTCCAGAAAAAACAGAAGCGCTAAGTGCATAATAGTTTTTTTTCAAATTGTAATCAGTGCAATAATAAGCATAGCCATCGATTGTTTCATGGCAAGAGTTGCAATATTTTTCACACTCTGCTTTGGCATATGCCGGATTTGCTTTTTCAAGTGTTTTTTTTATGTTTTCCATATTTCCTTCTTTAATTATTTTTTTTATGTCTTCCATATTTGCATCTTTAGGAATTGCAGTATCATAAAATTCAGTATAATTTTCTCCTAAATCAATTCCATTTTTTATAGACCAATGTATTACCGGGAAATAAATTTTCCAAGTAGCGTTTGTTAAAGCATAATAACTATCATTAGTATCATCATTCCCGTTTAACGCACCTATACAGTAATATATTCCTTTATTTTCTTGATTCATTAAAGGGTCGTTAATTGTGGAATAGTTTGGGTCACCAATAGTGGGGATTCCATTATGAGTAGTTGTCTCACATAGTACTCCATTCATTTGAGTTAAGACTTCGGCTGATGCATGCAAATTATCAGTGGGAAGCAAGAAAAACAGTATAATTGATATTATAAAAACCTTTATATATTTTTTCAATTTCATACGACACCTCATTATAATCAATTATAGCATAAAAAAAAAACACTTTAAAGTGTTTTTTTCTAGAAAATAAATTCTATTTTAATGCAAACTTAATTTTATTTTTCCTGATATGTAATTATTAAATTAGTGATTACTGGAACTATTTTTAAACCGCTAGGAGTATTCTTAATAAGCGATGAGGTCTGAAACTCTTTAATTCTTGCTGCAGGTATATATTGAGAAACAAATTCTTCCTCGCTCGGATAGATTCCTTCTTCTTGAGGTTCCTCATACTCAGTCCAATATCCACCACTTTTCGTATCATAGTTAGATGGGTTTAATTCAACTAGTATGTATGCCTTAGTAACGAGTGCTTCAGCTTCTTCAACGTCTTTTACTTTTCCCTCTAATCCACTTACTTTTACCTGCGCAGTGCCAAAAAGTAAGAACCCATTGCTATCACACGAAGTGGAAGTAATAGTCGTACTATTGCCAACTGTTATTTTAGCCGTAAAGTTTCCTAATTTCTTACAATCGGAAATTTTTACGGGTATCTTGTAACTATCAGTAGTTATTTTTGATTCCCAAACTGCATAAAAAATTATATTTCTAGTCAGCATAATATTCTTTATATCTGTTGAATTTAGAAGATATGTGTATCCAGAATCATTCTTCCATCCAATTAAATCATAACCGCTTTTCGTAACTGACGGAAAACTTGGAGTCTCAATATAAGATTCATACCTTTTTGAGCTAGAAGAAGAACCAGAGTCATCTTTTCCACCTTCATATTTTAATGAAACAGTAACCATTTGGTTTCCATTTGGCCCTTTATTACTTGCTGAACCCTGATTTTCATCACATACTCCAGGATTTTGAACATATTCAAAATCAGCAGAACATTTAGTAGGTTTTAAGACGCATTCCCCTAAATCTCCCCAATCATCCTCAAATCCAGTTATTGATGAGAATAAAATTACTATTGATGGAATTAAAAATATAATCACCGCAATTATTGCCTTTTTTGCTAACAGCGTTGCAGCTGATTTTAATGCATTATTATCTTGCGATGTTATAGCTTTTATTAGGTCAATAGATCCCACAACCATCAATATTATTGGCACCGCTATTTTTAAAATATATATTATTAATCCAATTAAGTAAAATGTATTTATTTTACTTTGCTCTGCACAATTATACAAAAGTGTTAATCCATTTGTTAATAATTCGTTAAAATTTAAAACATTAAAACCCATAGTATCTCCTTATATAATAAAAGAGCACATATAATGTGCTACTTTATGCTATTTTGTTTCCCAAGTTGGTGTGTATTCGCTAATTCTAAACAATGGAGTATAGCAACCTTCATTATTATCTCTACTAAATTGTTCACCACCAATTAGTCCCATCAAAAGACCAACTATGCTTGGCAATAAAAAAATTACTACGGCTGCTACTGCCTTCTTCGCTAAACTAGATGTAGCAGTTTTAATTTCTTTATCATCTTGCTTTCCAATTGCCTGAATAAGAGTAGTTGAACCCACAATAATCAAAATAATAGGAACCACTATTTTTATGACGGTCATCACTATACCTACTAAATATAATATATCTCTTACGGAGCTTTCCTGGCAAAATTCAAATGCCAATAAATAAATAAAATTCATATTCTACCTCTTTCCTTATACTTGCAACATAAGTTTACTAAAATTTTCGATATTTGTCAACATTTCTTATTTAAAAGTGTCAAATAAAGTTTTCTTTTTTTCCGTATCATCTATGATAATTATCCCATTATTTATTTTATTAAAGCCTAACTTTATTAGCAGATTCATAACTTGTGGATTTGGTGTTTCTCTTTCGTTTACATTTCTTATTATGTCAAATACATTTAATTTTGATTCACTTTCAAATTGTTTTGCTTTTTCCATCGATATGCATGTTTTATTGAGCACTACTTTTTTATCTGATAGTTCAGTAAGTATGTTTGGGCTTTTATCCATTAATTTATTTAATTTAACTACACTCGGTTCAATCAAATGTAAAGTCTCTTTTATCAGTAGCTCATTTTCGTAATCGTTGACATCTACCAAAACAACATCTGGGTAAGGTTCTATTAGTAAAGTATCCATTAATTGTTCATTTTTGATGCTTATTAAATCCTCATTATAGAAATATTTAAAATCTTCTTTATTTAGTTCAACGGCTTTAACACTATAATGACTAGATAACTCTTGATACATCATATATATTAGCGAAGTTGCTCCTGCATGTTCAGTTACATTTCTAATGCCTATTACTCTAGTTTTTGAATTATCAATAAACTTTGTTTTTACTTCTTCAAATTCAGCATATTTTTTTACTTCCTCATCCGTTTTAGGTGCTGTGATAAGTGTTAATATTTCATTTATATCAAATGTAAAATTATTTATATTTAAATTAACTATTTTAGATAAAAATACAGAATTATTAAATTCAGGAATATTTTCAAGTAATAATATTATTTTACTTGGTTCTAAAAATGTTACCATTTTTTTTAAATTTACAATTAAGTTTGCTGTATTCATATAATCTTTGATTGAAGTTACATCAATAATTATTTTTTCATAATAAAAATTACTAAAAGCACTAATTATCTCATCAGAATTAAACTCACCTTCTAAAAGTCCGGCTATTTCTATACCAAGCCCTTTTATATTTTCTTTATATCTATTGCCTATTACTACATTCATTTTATTCCTCCATAAGTATTATAACATATTTTTACTTTATTAATTTAGCGTGTATTACTAATCTCTGGTTTCTACTAGATATTCCTATACATGTAGATAATGTCAATATTTTATCTTCATAATTTAACTTTTGCTTAAAATTATATACACTTCTTGAAGTTATTAAATTTACAAATTCATTAAAATTTTCTTCACTTCTGAAGTTATTTACCAAATAATCTGTTGTATAATTTGTTTTATATATTGAAAATATTTGCCACTTCATACTTGCGAATGGAGTATCAAAAACTATTACTTGATTTTCTTTTATCTTATACCAGGCGCCATATATAGTATTTCTTAAAGTGCCAAACATTAAACCACTGTTAAGATTATGTCCATATATTATAGTGTTACTATCTAATTCTGCTGGATTATTTCTATAATCCATAAATATCCAACCATTATTTGTTCTGGTTTTGTAAAAATCTCTTTTTAAATAATAGTCATTATTAGTTGTTTGTACTACAGGGTAATTTACAGCTGTATTATTAACTGTTAACCAACCTACTGTATCTTCATTTATATCTAATAAGCTTGAAAATGATTTATTAAATTTATATTTGTCAATTACTTCCTTAGTTACACTTGATTCCTCTATCGTCTCTTCAGTTTTCAATGATTTTAAATATAATTCATAATTTAATCTATCTACATTTAATTTAGCCGCATAATTATAAAATTCAGTAAATATTAAGCCAACAAATAATACATAAAATATAATTATAAAAATAATCTTTATATTATTATAAGTTAGTTGCTTAAATAGATTGTTTTTAACATACTTTTCAGAGTAAACAATTCTGATCATTCCTTCTAATTCTTTATTATATTTTTTATTTATTTCTTTTAAGTATTTAAAGTTTTTTTCAACAAATTCTGATTTATCTTGATAAAGAAGTATAGTAACATTTTTTCTTGAATCTTTTTTTAATAAATATATTATGCTTTCTAATATTTTTTTATTTGATACACTTAAGTGAATTGTTTTTAAATATTGATTTATTTTCAAAAACTCATTAAAGTCTTTTTCCTTATATTCATAATTAGAATCAAAATACAAAGATTTTTTAAAATATAATGCATCCGTATCAATAGAGTTCTCTTTAATCATAAAATCATCAGTAATAGAATCTCTATAATTAATGTTTACTCTTTTTCTTAAATGAAGCATTTTCTTTAAATATTCATTTGGCATATAATATACATTAACATAAGTAATTTTTTTATTATTAATTATTAAATTACATTCATTTACACTAAGGGATTTAAAATTTTTTGAATAAAAATATTCTATTTTTAATAATTTAATAAATTTTAATACAAGTTCATTTAATCTATAATCTTCTAAATATACTTTGTTTATTTTATTTTTAATAATTACTTTATTAACTAAGTTAATTATATCTTTGTCATTACTATTAAAATATCTAAATGTATATATAAGTTTGTTATGATAAAGTTTATTAGAGTTAACAATATCGCTTGGTGAAGGCACAGAGTTAGTCATGCTAAAGACTAAATACTCTTTTTGAAAAGATATTATTATGTATTTATCCATAACTTCACCTCTTTATTCTATATATATAATAGCATAAAATTAGTTAATTTAAAAAGAATTTTGTTATCAAAATTCTTTATTATTTACCTACCTCATATTTATCAACCAAATAATTAAAGTCATCAATAGATATTAATTTTTCTTTAGAATCTATTGCCTCAATTGCTTCTCCATTCTTTATATATATAAAAATTGGCAATTTTAATATAACATCTTTCATATTTGGAAATTCACTTTTTAATGTATCTAAATATCTATCATTTTTTAATTCTTCTGTTACATCATAATATATAACATACTCATTTAAATTTTTACTTTTAATCTTTTTTAATATTTCTTTTTCTAATTTTTTAATTTCATTATTATTTTTATATCCAACATATAAAATGATTTGATTTGATTCGGCTAATGAAAGATGAAGTTCATTTTTATTTACTTCACTTACATTGTTAGTAAGCGGACTAATATTCATTTTATTGAATTTGTATGTTTTTATAAAGCCATTAATGCATATTACAAATAAAATTGTAAATAAAGTTAATGCAGCAAGTAATAAGTAATTTTTTGTAGGAATTTTCCTCATAGACTTATTCTCCTTATAGATATATATTACCATATTTAATGTGTTATTTCAAAATATTTTCTTTTTCAAGTTTTATGTTTCTATCAATTATTTTTTTACCTCTCCAATAAGATGAATTGTTTTTATAAACATAATTGTATTCTTCATCACTTAGTTTTAAAAATTTATCTGTCTCTATTAATTCTACTCCGTCACTCTTAAAATTATTACTTAGAGGAATATCTTTATTATGTGGGCAGATGTTAGAACATATATCACAGCCATATACACAATTATTAATGTACTTGCTTTCTTCTAAAGTTAAATTTTTCTTTTGAGTTAAATAACTTAAACATTTATTTCCATTTAAAATACCAGTTTTATTAATAGCTTTAGTGGGACAAACTTCAACGCATTTGTTGCATCCTAAACAGCTCTTATCTAATGGGGTATTATAATTAAAACTTGCATCTGTTAAGATTACCCCTATATAGAAGAAAGAACCATACTTGTCATTTATAAGTAAACCATTTTTGCCATAAAAACCAAGTCCCGCTTTATAAGCTAAATATCTTTCATCATATATATTATTGTCTACTCCAATAAATGTTTTATAATTTTTATCTTCTAAATAAGAACTAATAAATTTTAATTTTTTATTTAATATCTTGTGATAATCAGTTCCAACGGCTACAGAGGAAAAATGTACTTCATTTTCCTTTAATTTGATGTTTATTTTATTATATGTAAGACCTAAAACAATTGCACTTTTATAAATAGAGTCTTTTTTAAAAGTTTTTTTACCTATCTCGCCAACTTGAAAAGGAGTTTTATAATTTAAAGTTTCTTGAAGTTTTAAAATAGTTTCTAAATCTTTAAAATATTCAATATGACAAAATCCAATTAGTTCAAAACCTAACTTTTTACTTATATCAATAATTTCTTTGTTTAAATATTTCATGCCTATATAATAGCATATTTTAGTTTAAATTATAACTGTAACTATACTAATAATCTGAGTACTTTTCTATTCTTTTAATTCCCTGATATAAAATTATTGATAAAATTATTAATAAAATAATTCCACTCATCACTAGATTCAAATTAAATACTTGTGAACCATATAATATTAAATAACCTATACCTGCTTTTGATGTTAAAAATTCTCCCATCACTACTCCTATTAAACACATAGAAATATTTATCTTTAACGTATTAATAATTACTTTATAGTTATATGGTAATACTACTTTAAATAATATATCTTTTTCTGTAGCGTTAAACGTTTTAAGTAACTTTACCTTATTCTTATCTGTATTGATAAAACCATTATATATTGTTTGAATACTAATAATTATTGAAATAAGTATTGCCATTAATACTATACTTTTTCTGTTGGCACCTACCCATATAATAATTATAGGCCCCAATGCTACTTTAGGAAGTGAATTTAACATTGTAAGATATGGGTCAAACACTTTAGCTAAAAATTCACTTCTATATAATATTATTGATATTATTAAAGATAACAATGTAGTTATTAAAAAGGCTATTAGTGTTTCATATAAAGTTACCCAAATATGATATAGTAAATTATTGCTAGAAAATAAATTAATCAAAGTCTTAAGTACATTGGATGGTGAACTAAAAATAAATGAATTAATTATATTAAACCTTGATAGTAATTCCCATGTTAAAAGAAAAACCACCGTTATCAATATCTGAACTAATAATATATTTATCTTTCTTCTTTTAACTATTTTTATAAATTTTTTTTGTTTATCAGACTGATTCATCTAAATCCCTCCATAATATATCATAATAACTTACAAACTCTTTTGCTTTTCTATTTTCTATTGGGGTGGATTTATTACTTAATTTAATTTCATATATATTTTTTACTTTACAAGGTCTTTTTGACAAGACAACTATTTTAGAGGACATAGATATAGCTTCAGCAATATCATGAGTTACCATTATGACAGTTTTTTTCTCATTTTCTATTATTTTATATACATCATCACTTACTTTAAGTCTAGTTTGATAATCTAAAGCCGAAAAAGGTTCATCAAGTAAAAGAATATCAGGTTTAATAGCTAATGTTCTTATTAGTGCCACTCTTTGTCTCATTCCCCCAGACAATGATTTTGGATATTTAGTCATGAAATCCTTTAATCCATATTTAATTAATAGTTTTTTAACATAATCAATATTATCTTTAGTTAAATTTTTTTGTATTCTTAAACCCAGTATTGAATTTTCAAATACTGTTAACCATTCAAATAATGAGTCTTCTTGAAGCATATATCCAACTTTTATATTTTTATTTATAAACTCTAATTTACCATCATATTCTTTGTCTAATGAGGCCAATATATTAAGTATAGTACTCTTTCCACATCCAGAAGAACCAATTATAGAAATATATTCACCCTCTTCTATATCTAAAGAAAAGTCGTTAATGGCTTCAACTTCTCCTTCAACTCCGTAATATATTTTAGATAAGTTTTTTATACTAAGTATATTATTTTTGATAATATTCCCCCCAGTCTTTTATATTATATGTAATTAATAATCTAAATGTGGGTTTATAATTTATTGATGATAATAAAAAAGCCTCAAAATTGAAGCTTTCTATTAATTAAATTTATTTGTTACTAATAGATCATAACTAACTATTTCTTTTAATACATTGTTATAAAACATTACATCTTGTAGTCTTCCATAACTTTCTTCACTTATATATGTAGTATTCCACCAAGAATCTGCTTCTTTATATCTTTTTACTATTGATTCAACTTCTTTTATTCCAGTATCAGGAAATTGATTAATTATATCTTTAGCTAATGTATTATTATCGGTTTCTTTAACATATTCTAATGCTTTATTTAAAGCTTTTGTAAACTTCTTAATAATTTTTTCATTATTATCTATATAACTTTTTCGAGCATAAAATGCTGTATAAGGAACTTCACCACTTAATATACCAAGAGACTCTAATATGCATCCATAACCTGCATTTTCTATTTTAGATGCGGTTGGTTCAAAAAGATTTACATAGTCTCCTTGTCCTCCTATAAATGCTCCACTTAATGCGGCAAATTCAACAGAAGTATCAATATTTACATCATTTTTGTTTAGTCCTGCTTCTTTTAATGCATAATTAAATATCATTAACGGCATACCACCACTTCTACCAGCTAAAATTGTTTTCCATTTTAAATTTTCTACTTTAAAATTTTCTTTTTCTTTACAACTTCCTACTAAAAATTGACCATCTCTTTTAGTTAACCCAGCAAATGTTACTAAATAATCTTTTTCATTATTGTTATAAACATATATGGCCGCTTCTGGACCACTGAATCCGATGTTAACATCTCCTGATAATACAGATGCCGCTGTTTTATCTGCTCCTGGTGTTAGTACCACGTTTACATCTAATCCTTCATCTCTAAAGTAGCCTTTTTCGATTGCTACATACCAAGGTGTATAAAATATTGAATGTGTTACTTC
>CAZLNV010000013.1:0-24314 GCA_964561095.1 uncultured Muribaculaceae bacterium
CTTCAGGGGGTTTTGGTTGAATACGCCTTCACTCTTAAAATTCGTAAAAGCGGATTCACATAGCATTAACTGCTATGCTAATTTAATAATATAATATTCATAAATTTTTGTCAAATATTTTAATTTGTATTTACATTATTTTTTCCATATATTGGAATAAAATTATTTTTTAAAATAGGTAATACTAATTTTAGGTGATAAATTTGAAAAAAATAGTGTATTCTATATTTATGTTTTTTCTTTCTTTTTTCTTTTTTAATATAAAAACCGTAAATACTATAGACGATATAGCTCTAGTTTATAATGAAAAAGAAGATGCAGAAAAATATTATACTATTAGTTTTTATGATTTTGATATATATGATTTGGATGAAGCATTTAAAGACTTAGATATTAAAATACTTAGTATAAAACCAATTAATTGTGAAAAATTATATTATGTTAATACCTATAAATTGATTGAAGAATATAATAAGAGTTTTAGTGAACTAGGTTTATTAAAAAGTTTTAAAATAGAAAGTATGGTAATTATAAGCACTAAAAATGAATTACTAGAATTAGAAAAAAGAGTAGATATCATTTAACTCTTGAATAAACTTTGCTAATTTTATAAAATATTATTAGGAGAGTATTATGAATTTATGGATTAAAAGTTTAATTTATTTTGGGACAACTTTTATAATTGTTTTTTTAATATATGCATTATTTATCAACAGAAAGAAAAAGGAGTATGTTGAAGGTAAAAAACAATTGGAAATAAATTATTTAGTGAAAAAGTTTGACTTAGATATGAGGATTACTAAATATAAAAATATTAAGTTAATAGTATCACTATTAAATTCCTTTATAATAGCGTTTACTTTTGCTATCATCGTAAACTTAAAAGTTAATTATGTTTTTAAGCTACTAATTGCTTTTGCTATATTGATGGTGCTTATATATTCCTTATATGAGATAACTGGTAGAATTTTAAAAAGTAAAGAGAAAAAGAAATAACTCTTTATTTTTTTTAAAAAATATGTTATAATATGCATATTTAAAAAGTGAGGGATTATGGAATATTCGATTGATGAAATGTTTATATCAAAGTATGTCTTTTTTAATAAGGGAGAAAATAGATTTATTGACTTACCAAAATATGGTTTACAATATAAAATTGTAAAATCATTAAAAGATGATTATTATGAAAACTTTGTAAGTGGTGGAGCATATAGATACTACAAAAAATACAAAACATTAGAAGAAAAGGAACTAAAGATATTTTGGGGTGAATTATCTTTTATTACTGCTTTTTTGACACCTGAAGAAGCTGAAAGCGGAAAAATTTCATATGAGAGATTGGAAGAGATTTATTGTTTAATTAATGGAGTTAAAAGTAAAACACTTTCTTTAAAAGCACAAAAATAAATGAAAGAGAATTATAAGATAGATGAAGTTTTTATTACTGTCTTAGGCTATTATAATGAGTTTTATAATGAATTTTTTCCGATTGAGCACTGTTCTATTAACGAATATAACTACGAATTAGTTATTTTAAAAGATAATGGATATTTTAAAAATATAAACAACGGGGAAAAGTATAAACAATATAGATTTTGTACTCTTGAAGAATTAAAAATTAGTCTTGTTTGGGGAATTTTAATACCAATATATCCTTATTTGACTGAAAAAGAAAAAAAACGAGGCATTATTTCTAGAAAACGTCTTATGATGATACATATACAGATAAACAATGATAGAAGTTTAAATACTGTTGGAAATGATAATGTATATACTCTTATACCAAGATAAAAATTGTAGAAGAAATTAAGTAAATTTGTTATACTAATATTATGAAAAAGATATTAGTGACAAGTTTATTTTTTTTAATGCTAGTCGGATGTTCAAAAATAGGTAATGAAGAGGCAATGTATTATGAATATTCTAAGACTTTAAAAAATGTTCAAGAGAGTAGTGAATATTTACCATTTAGTATAGATATAGAAATAGAAAAGCTAAGTGAGAAGGAATATATTTATGTTGTATCTATAGATAACCCAAAAAAAGAATTAAAGAATATTGAGGCTATTGCTACTCACAACTATGAAACAGAAGATGTATTCCCATCTAGTGGAATATTTGATCAAAAATTAAATTTAATACCAAATGTAATTGATGAGAATAATAATATAGTTAAAGGTATTTTATTAATAGGATATATTGATAGTGAAGAAATAGAAAAAATAAAATTTAAAATTTTAGTTAAAGCAAATAATAAAAATTATTTTTATATTAAAAATTTCGAGTCATTATGACATATTTTTCTTCAGTAAAGTGATAAATTTTTATTGGAGGAGTTAAAAGTGAAAAAAGTAAAAATATTTGATGAACCACATGAAAAAGATTTAGAAAATGACATAAATAATTTTATAGCAACACTTGAAGGTGAGATAATAAAAATAGAGTTTAGTACAAGTGTTGCAATTTTTGCTGAAGAGCAAATTTATTGTTTCTCAGCATTAATAATTTATGAGGATGATTAAGGAGTATATATGAAAAAGAATTCTTTTGTAGAAGGTACGATTATCGCTTCAGCCGCAATAATAATAACAAAATTATTAGGGGCTATTTATGTTATCCCGTTTTATTCAATAATTGGAGAGCAAGGTGGAGCATTATATTCTTATGCATATAATATTTATAGCTTATTTTTAAATATTTCAGTTGCTGGGCTTCCGGTAGCTATGAGTAAAATAATAAGTGAATATAATACATTGGGACTTTATGAAGCAAAAGAAAGAGCATATAAATTAGGAAGAAATTTTATATTGATAGTTTCTTCAATTTGCTTTTTAGTATTGTTTTTCTTTTCAAAAGAATTTGCACTTTTATTAACGGGAGTATTAAGTGAAGGAAATACCATTGAAGATATTTCATTTGTTATAAAGTGTGTTTCGTTTTGTTTACTTATAATACCATTTTTATCTGTTTCAAAAGGGTATTTGCAAGGGCATAAATATATCGCTCCAACTAGTACAAGTCAAGTAATTGAGCAAGTGGTAAGAATTGCAGTTATTTTGTTAGGTTCTTATATAACTATAAATGTTTTAGGTCAAAGAGTGAGCATTGGAGTAGGAGTAGCGGTATTAGGTGCTTTTGTAGGAGGACTTGCAGCATATTTATATTTAAGATTCAAAATAAATAAGAATAAAGAATTATTTAATAAACCTGTGATTGGTGAGAAAGATAATATTAAAAATAAAGATATAATTAAAAAGATTGCAACTTACGCAGTTCCTTTAATAATAATATCAGTGGCTACTGACGTATATAGTCTTACTGATTTGACCTTAGTAATTAGAGGGTTATCAAAGTTGGGATTCAGTGGAAGCGATGCTGAAACAATATCCAGTATAATTGCAACTTGGGGTATCAAAATATGTATGGTAATTAATGCAATTTCAACAGGGCTTGGTGTTAGTTTGATTCCTAACATAGTAAGTAGTTTTGTAAAAGGCAATATAGAAGAGACAAATAGAAAATTTATTCAAGCAATAAATATTATTATAGTAGCCGCACTTCCACTTACTGTTGGTATATCAATTTTAGCAAAACCAATTTATACACTATTTTATGGTTATAATGAATTTGGCGTTATTATTTTAAAATTTTTACCTTTTACAGCATTCTTTGCTAGCATTCAAGTAGTTATGAACATGTCTCTTCAAGGAATGAATAAATTTAAGGTAATTTATCTTAATACAATATTAGGATTTGCAGTAAATGCTATTCTTGATATACCATTGATGTTTTTATTTAATAAGTTGGGAATTTATCCATACTATGGTGCTATAAGCGCAACAATTATTGGATTTTTAGTTTCATATGTTGTAATCTTGATATCACTTAGAAAGAGTTTTCATTTTAACTACAATAAAGTACTAATTACTATTAAAAAAGTGATTATTCCAACAATATGTATGGCAGTTCCTCTATTATTATTAAATTATATTTTGCCATCTAATATGACGGGTAGATTGATTCAAATACCAATTGTACTAGCTTATGGTTTAATCGGAGTCACTATATATTTAATTATGACATATAAAAATAAAGTTCTAGAAGATACTTTTGGTAAGCAATATATTGGTAACATAATATTAAAAGTTAAAAGAATATTTAAAAAGTAAAGTGAATGCAAAATTCTTGTAAACTTGTTTTGCTCTTTTATGAGTGTTAAAATTTAACTATATAATAAGGAGAATAAGATGAGTAACGAATTTAAAGAAATGATGGAAGAAGTTTACAAATTTTTAAGAGATAAAATAGTTACTAGATTGGGAGACAATTTAACTGAAGGTCAAAAGGAAAAATTGTTTTCATTTGACACTGATAATGGAATAATAATTAATAGTTCAAATAAAATAATAGAATATGATAGAGAAAGTGACACTATCAATATTTCTGATGGATTTTTAAATACTGAGTATTTGCAAAAAATAAAATTAAAATATAGTGATTTTAATATTGAAACATTAAAAAGTAAAATTAATGAAGGAAGTCCATATATCATTTTGGAGGAATTAGTTAATTTTAGTGAAGAATTAAAAATTCAAGAAAAAGATATTATTAAGTCCTTATATATTCAAGAAATATTGAAGATGATACTTCTATATAATATAAAAGAAATGAAAGAGGAAATTGTTATAGAAGGATTTATAGAATTGATTTCTCATGAAATTGGTGTAACTAATGGTTTTATAGTATCATCTTGCTACAAAAAGCAAGATGAATTAGGAATAGCTATATTGTTAAAAGAAGAATGGGGTAAAAAGTTTGAAGATAATATTTTGAGTGATAAGTTAGATCAGTTCTTGGATAAAATAGAAAATAAGAAAATAATTAAATTAATAGATGATATAACAGATGAAAGAAGAATAATTGAAAGTACTCAGAACTTAGATGAGGTTGTAGATTCAATTAACGAGGTTGTTGAAGAAATTAGTCAAGTAACTATAGTTGAAGTCGATGGAAAGCAGATGATAAAATATGTTGATGAAAATGAAGAATCATCTATATTTGAAACTGCAGATAATGAAAAATTTATGGAATTGTATCATGAACTTAAAAAAAGAAAAGGTGAAAATCAAAAGATTACTAGGGAAGAACTAATGGCATCATTAAGAAAATTTGAAGATGGAGTCCCTTTAATTAAAATATATGATCCAGAAAAAGAAAAGGTAGAATTAACTTTTTCTGACGAAGAAAATAAATATAAGAAGATGAAAGTAAATACAAGTGATGAGTCTTTTGTAAAAGAAGCAATTGTGAAAATAGATGAGAATACGGAGCCCGTAATTAAAGAAGAATTAAGTGATACTACAACAATCAAATTATTAAAAGAAAGAATAAAGGAAATAGTTAATAATAAAGAAATGCCAATAAAAGAAGAAGAATATATAGATATAAAGGAAAAATTTGATAATTCTTCAGATTCTTTAACTATAGAAGAATTAGAAAAGATGAACGATTATATAAATGATCAAGAAAAGCTTACAAATAAGAAAGTGGTTATCAAAAGTAAAGGTAAAGTAAAAATAATATTATCAATAGTTTCAGTTTTAATTGTAGTTGCTCTTGGAATTTTAATAGGATGGTTACTATTTAATATAAAATAGTGTATAATTTTTAATAAGAGGTTTTCTATAATGAAAAAGCAAATAAAGATTTTTAAAAAAGTAATACCACTATTAATAATTGTTATAATATTATTATCGAGTCTTATTATATTTAAATGTATATCAAGTTTTTGCTATGATGAAAAAGAAATTGACGAACAACCAAATCCTATATTGGAGGAAAAAGATTTACAAACAGTTGACCTAGAGTTAAAATATGAAGACTGTATGAATAGTTCAGATTTTACTTCAAAGTCTACTGAACAGCAAATATTAGATTTAAAAAATGTATTTCAAAAAGATAGCAAAGCTTTTTCTTTCTGTTATACGGATTTAACAACAGATAATAGTTTTTGCGAGAATCCAAACGGTTATTTATTCGCAGCAAGTGTTACTAAAGCTCCTGTTAATATATATATTTATGAACTTGCTAGTGAAGGTGCAACATCTTTAGATACAAAATTAACTTTTACTTCATCTCATAAGCGTGATGGAACAGGAATTTTAAAAAATAAACCATTAAATACAAAATATACAATAAGAGAATTAGTTGAATATTCTACAAGATATAGTGATAACTCTGCACATAGTATGCTTGTTTCAAAATACGGAAAAGAAAATATTAAAAAGTTTTGGAATGATTTAGGATCTAAAACAACCTTTATGGATAATACTTTATTTTCAAAATTAAGCTCACGTGATGGAAATATATACATGAAAGAATTGTACCGTTTCTATTTAGAAAGTGAGTATGGCGTAGAATTAATGGGTTATTTTAAGAATGTATCATTTAAATTGATAAATGTTGGAAAACTTGAAGTTGCACACAAGTATGGTTGGACAAATAATTACTTGCATGATTCAGCAATTATATTTGATAAAAGGCCATTTGCTTTAACCATCATGAGTACTAAAGGAGATAGTGATTATAAGACATTCTTTACTAATATAAGTAATAAAGTATACGAAATACATAACTCTTACTGGAGTGAAAAAGAAACTTATTGTAAAGGAACATTAAATTAAATAGACTTTTAAATGTCTATTTTTTTTGATATAATCATTTAAAGAAGGTGCATTATGAAAATAATATTTATTAAGGATGTTAAAAAGCAAGGTAAAAAAGATGATATAAAAGAAGTAAAAGATGGCTTTGGGGAATTTTTAATTAAATCTGGTAATGCAGTTTTGTATACAGATAAAAGTGTGCAAAAGCTAGAAATTGAAAAACAAATTAGAAAAGATGAAAATGATAAAATAAAAAAAGATGCTGAAGAATTAAAAAAGAATATAGAAAATATTAGTTTGAAATTTAAAGTAAAAACAGGGCAAAAAGATAAAGTATTTGGGAACGTTTCTAGTAAGCAGATAAGTGAAGAATTAAAAAGCAATGGTTTTATAGTAGATAAGAAAAAAATAGAGATAGATTACCCACTAAATATGCTTGGAAAATACACAGTAAAAGTATTATTGCATAAAGATGTAATAGCAAATATAAAAGTAGAATTAGTTAAGTAGGAGGAAGTATGCCAGTAAATAAACAACCACAAAGCGTAGAAGCTGAAATTAGTGCATTAGGCTGTGCTTTTGTAAGTGAAACAGCGCTTGAAAAAATATGTGAAGAATTGATTAGCGAAATGTTTTTTAATAAACCAAATGCTAAAATTTTTTCGGTGATTAAAGAACTGCATACAAAAAGTATCCCAGTAGATTCAACTACAGTAATAAATGAACTTGAAAAAACTAAGGAACTAAGTGAAGTTGGTGGGGTAGAATACATTACTGAATTAATTGATAGAGCTGGTTCTATGTATCACATGAATGAATATATCAAAATAATATTTGAAAAATATATTTTAAGAAATTTAATAGAAAAATCTAGTAGCATTATACAGGAATGTTATGATGAATCCACTACAGTTGAAGAAATAGTCGAAGATGCAGAAAGAAATATATTAAGTGTTCATAATGATAAATTAGGAAAAGAAATAAAAAATTTGCAAGACATATTACCAATTGTACAAGAACAGATAGAAGAAATGGCTAAAAAGAAAACAGGAATTATTGGAGTTCCTACTGGTTTTCATGATTTAGATAAAAAAACAAGAGGATTTTCTAAGAATCAGGTAATTATTTTGGCTGGTCGTCCAGGTAGCGGTAAATCTACACTTGCACTTAATATTGGAGTTAATGCAGCAACTTTATCTAAAAAAACAGTAGCATTCTTTAGCTTAGAAATGGCTGCAGAAGAAATAGTGAAAAAAATGTATAGTTCAGTAGGAAGAATTGATGGAAATACTATTGCTACTGGAAGACTTAATAATACTGATTGGAAAAAATTTAATGAGGCCCAAAGTGAACTTGCTGATGCTAATTTCTTTATTGATGATACATCAGGTATTAGTGTAGGTGAAATTAGAAGAAAATGTAGAAGACTAAAAGCAAGTGACAAAGGATTAGATTTAATTATAATAGACTATTTACAATTAATCTCAAGCACTGCAAAATATTCTGGAAACAGAGTAGCAGAAGTAAGTGAAGTATCAAGAGATTTAAAAAAACTAGCAATGGAACTTGAAACTCCAGTTGTTGCTTTAGCACAGTTATCTCGTGGAACAGAACAAAGAAAAGGCGATGACAGAAAACCAAGATTAAGTGATTTAAGAGAATCTGGAAGTATTGAACAAGATGCCGATATTGTTTTGTTCTTATATAGTGAAGACTATTATGAAAATATTACAAATACAAACTCTAAAATAGAATTATTAATTGCAAAGCATAGAAATGGTGAAACAGGAAGTATCGATTTTATGTTTGAAAAAAATATAAGTAAATTTAATAACTTTGCTCATACTGGAGATGATAGAAATGAATAAAAAAGGCAAAATTTTAGGAACAATTTTTTGCATTATAATGTCTGCCTTGATTTTTGGCATGGGATTTGTTGATAAAGAAGATATTTCAAATTCTGTAACATTATTTCAAGTTTATTTAAATGGTAAAAAAATAGGATTAGTTGCCAGTAAACAAGAACTATATGATTTGATTGATAAAGAGCAAGAAGCAATAAAGCAAAAATATAATGTAACTAAAGTATATCCCCCTAAAGGATTAGAAATTAGTGCAATTAAGACATATAATCAAAATGTTATAAGTGCAAAAGATATTTATAACATAATTAAAAATGAAGCTCCTTTTACTATTGAAGGATATGAAATAACTATTAAAGATGAAGAAAATCCAATTAAATTTAATCTTTTGCATAAAGAAGATTTAGATGAAAGTATTAAAAATACTATTTTATCTTTTGTTGACCAAGAGGTATTAGAAAAATATATTGCGGGTACGCAAGAAGAAATAACAGATGAGGGTGAAACGCTAGATAGGGTATATTTAAAGCAAGAAATAAAGATAAAAGAAGCATTTATTTCTACTGAAGATTATATTTTTACTGATGCTGAAGAATTAAATAGATATATGCTATTTGGCACACTTGAAAAAGGCAAAGAATATACAGTTAAATTGGGAGATGATATTAAAACTGTTGCAACTAAGAATATGCTTAGTGTAAATGAGTTTTTGATAGCAAATCCTCAAATAGTAAGTGAAAATGCTTTATTATCAGTTGGGCAAAAATTAAATATATCATTAATTAACCCACTAGTTGATGTGGTTGAAGAAACAACTTTAGTAGAAAAGCAAACTATAAAATATGAAACAACAGTAGAATATGATAAAACATTAAGTTCTACTAAGAGATATGTAAAACAAGAAGGAACGAATGGACTTGTTAAAGTAACTTATAAGAACGAAATTGTTAATGGCGAAATTTATAATGCTGTTACACTACAAACAGAGGAATTAGCACCAACAATTAACAGGATATTAGTGGTTGGCGGAATGAGTACAGTATATGTTGGAGATTCTACTTATTGGGCATGGCCTACAAATAAACCATATAGATTTTCATCATATTTTGGGCCTCGTGGTGGTAGTTGGCATTATGGATTAGATATAACTGGTCCAGGGCATGGTTCGCCAATATACGCTATTCAAAGCGGAGTGGTAACTTCTGCTGAAATCATAGGAACTATGGGGAAAGCGGTGCTTATCAATCATAATAATGGATATAACTCTGTATATATGCATTTGTCAAAAATACTAGTAAAAAAAGGAGAGGCAGTTGTTAAAGGTCAAGTCATAGGATTAATGGGTAATACAGGGCGAAGTACAGGCACACACCTTCATTTAGGAGTATGGACTGGAGGATCTAGTTATAGCAATAATAGAATGATTGATCCTTTACTTCTTTATAAATAATTATGAAAATAACAATTTTAGGCAGTGGTTCTAAGGGAAACTCAACATTAGTAGAAATAGGAGACACTAAAATTTTAATTGATGTCGGCTTTTCTTATAGAGTATTAAAGGAAAAACTGGGTAATATAAATGTTAATCCTAAAGACATAGATTACATATTTATAACCCATGATCATGCTGATCATATATATGGGCTGTCAACATTTTTGAAAATATATAATCCTTATGTTTATATGAGTCCTTTAATAGCGAAAATATATTTTAATGAAAAATATGAAAAATTAAGATATTTAAAAGAAAACATTGAGATAAAGGGAATTAGTATCACACTAATTCCTACTTCTCATGACGCTACCGATTCAACAGGATTTTTAATAGAGTATAATAGTGAATCTTTAGTATATATAACAGACACTGGATATATACCAAGTAAACTTTTATCCAAGATAAATAATAAAACATATTATGTAATTGAAAGCAATCATGATATAGATATGCTTATTAATGGAAAATATCCTCCATACCTTCAAAAAAGAATTTTAGGAGATTCTGGCCATTTATCAAATGAACTTTGTGGAGTATACTTATCCAAAATAATAGGCAATAAAACTAAAAAAATAGTATTAGCCCATTTAAGTGAAGAAAATAATAGCGCTTCAGTCGCACTTAATACAGTAACAGATTTATTAAAATATAATACTGGAAATTATACACTAGAAACTGCAAGTCAAACTGAGATATTAGAGGTAGTAAATGATTAGAATAATATGTGTTGGGAAATTAAAAGAAATATATTTAAAAGAGTTAGTAACAGATTATTATGAAAGAATTATGAAATATTACAAAATAGATATTATTGAACTAAAAGATAGTGATATAACTTCTGAAGGCATTGAAATACAAAAGCACTTAAATAATAATTCTTATAAAATCGTATTAGATATTAATGGGCAGAAAGTTAATAGTTTAGAATTTGAAAATATAATTGAAAATTCTTTTAATAATGGAAGCGGTAATATCACATTTATCATAGGTGGGTCTGATGGTGTTCATGAAGATATTAAAAAATTAGCAAATAAACTTATATCTTTTGGTAATATTACATATCCACATGGTTTATTTAGAGGAATTTTGTTAGAACAAATATATAGGGCATTTAAGATAATGAATAACGAAACATATCATAAATAATGGAAAATAAAAATATAATTTTCTATGAATGCACTATGGATGATTTTAATAATTATAATGTTGATACTAAGTATAATAATAGGTAAGCATATTAATTTTGACAATTTTAAAATAATAAAGATATTTAAAATATTTAAAAACAAAAATAAAAAAGGATTATTTTTAACACTCGGGACTAAAATAGGTGTTGGTTCTATTATTGGAACAGCCATTTCCATTTATGTTGGAGGTCCCGGCAGTGTATTGTGGATAGTTCTTTTTTCATTTATAACTTCATCATTAATATATTATGAAAGTTATATTGGTTCTAAATATAAAGAAAAAGTAAACAATAATTACCTAAGTGGTCCATATTTTTACATAAAAAAAGGTTTACAAAATAAGTGGTTAGCTATAGTTTCGATGATAATATTGATACTTTGTTATTCTTTGTTTTTTCAAATGATACAGACTAATACAATAAAGGATATTTTATATCTCAATTTTGGTATAAGTAAGAACATAATTTGTATTGTAGTTATTATTATCATATTATTTCTTATATTTTTTTCTATAGAGGAATTAATTAGTTCTATGAATAAGTTAGTCCCTATAATGTGTACACTATATATATTATTAGGTTTACAGGTAATATTTAAAAATTTTAGCCAAATTGATAATATATTTTATTTGATAGTATCAAGTGCTTTTACCAAAAGAGGATTAATAATAGGATCAATTATAGGAATAAAAAGAGCAATCTTTTTAAACGAAATAATGATAGGTACCACTAGTATTGGATCTGGTGTAGATAATAACAATAAGGAAGATAGTGCTTTATTACAAACATTTGGAATGTATTTTATAACATTTGTTATATCTCTTTTAACAAGTATATTAATACTCCTTTTTGAACAAAATAATATAATCACCATATCAAACTACAATGAATTAATAACAAATGTATTTAAGTATAATTTTGGAAGTATAGGCCCCTTTTTATTAACAATAATAATGTTATTATTTGCTATTACTACAATAATAAGCGGTTATTATATAGGCACAACTAATTTGTCTGTTATTACTAAAAGTAAAAAAGCCATTTCTATTTTCAAAATTTTTGTGTTATTATTTTGTATAGGTGGTATATATATAAATTCAAATAATATTTGGAAATATATAGATATATTAATGTATGTGCTGATAGTAATAAATATTTATAGTTTATTCAAAATATATCGAGGTGAAAAAAGTGATAGGTAATGATTGGGATATTATTTTAAAGTCAGTATTTGAATCTGATGGATTTAATAGATTTTTAGATGTCATAAAGAGTAAATATAATGAAAGTGAATGCTTTCCAAAATATGAAAATATTTTTAATGCTTTGAAATTAACTTCATATAAAGATACTAAGGTTATAATATTGGGGCAAGATCCATATCATGGAGTTGGGCAAGCACATGGTTTATCTTTTTCTGTTCAGGAGGGGACATCCTTGCCACCTAGTTTACAAAACATATACAAAGAGCTTTACTCTGATTTGCAAATACCAGTTAGTAATAATGGAGACTTAACTAAGTGGGCAAAAGAGGGTATATTACTTCTTAATTCCGTTCTTACAGTAAAAAAAGATTTTCCAGCATCTCATAAAGATTTGGGATGGGAAATACTAACTGATTATATTATAAAAATGTTAAACTTAAAAACTGACCCAACTGTATTTATATTGTGGGGGAGTTTTGCGAGAAGCAAAAAAAAATATATAACTAATCCTATTCATCTAATTATAGAAAGTCCACATCCTTCGCCATTTTCAGCTTATAATGGATTTTTTGGAAGTAAACCTTTCTCAAAAACAAATAAATTTTTAAAAGAAAATAATATAAAAAAAATAGACTTTAGATTGTAAAGTCTATTTTTGTATCCTCACTTGTATCATTTTCTGAATATAAATTCTTATAGTTAAATTTTAATAAATTATTTGGAAAAATTTTAATTAGTTTATTATAGTCAGTAGTATACTTGTTATAAAATTTTCTCCCTCCGGTAAGCAATATATCTAAATCATTAATATCTTTAACTATCCCATCAAAACTCTTTTTATTTGATAACTCTTTATAGTCATTTTTGATTTCCATAATCTCTTTTGTAGCTTCACTTAATACATTATCAATTACAATATTATTAAGTTTTTCACTCTTAATTTTTTTTACTTTTTCAAATTTTTTACTTTCAATTTTTAATTCTCTTTCAATAATATTTATTGCTCTTATAACTAAATCAATTTTATTTTTTAAATTATCATTTATAACACCTTCAGATATTTCCATTCTATATAATAAAGATGATATTTTTTTCTTATTTGCTAATAAAAATATACTGATTATAGAAACAATAAATACAATTATTGCAATTACTAAAACAATTATTAATGACTTCTCCATAATGCACTTCCTTATTTTTAATTATAACAAATAAATTATGGATTTTATAGTCCATAATTTATTTTTTCATCAAATTCTACATAATCGAGATAGATCATTAATATAAGATACCATTTGCCAGTTTCTGGATCACTTATTATTAAGTGATCTCTTCCTGCTTGTTCTATAATTCCTGAAAAAATTTTATCTCTCCATTCAACAGAATCAGAATAAGACACATATGCTTTTATTTTTTTACCCTTGTTAAATCTTAATATATTTTCGACATAACTTTGTTCCATAGGTAACTCTGAGGTAGTAGAATTAACAAAGGTATCAGCCGGTCTCATATTGCTTGGATAAGATGGGTTTTTATAATAACTTCCATTCATAATTTTCAACTCCTTTTTATAATTAATCGTATGCTTTCTATTTAAAAATATGAAAAATTATTATATACTAAAAATATATGGAGGATTTATGATACCTGTAGGAATTAGTAATAGGCATATTCATTTAAATGAAGCTGATAAAAATTTATTATTTGGAAATGAATATAAGTTAGAAGTCAGAAGAAATTTAAAACAGGTAGGACAGTTTTCAAGTGAATCTGTTGTTAGTTTAAAAACTGATAAAGGAATTATTGAAAATGTTAGAGTGATTGGACCTATAAGAAACTATACACAAGTCGAATTATTAAAAAGTGATGAGTTAATATTAGGAATTCATATTCCTTTTAGAAATAGCGGAGATTTAGCTAATAGTGCATCACTTACAATAGTTGGTCCTTTAGGAGAAATATATAAAGAAAATTGTGCGATTATCGCAAATAGACATGTTCATATCCCACCATCAGAAAAATATAAGTATGGGGTTGAAAAAGGAGATATCGTAAAAATAAAAAAAGATGATGTTCTAATTAATAATGTTTATGTAAAATCAGATGAAACTTGTGCATTAGAATGTCACTTAGATAAAGATGATGAATTAAACTATAATATTCATACAGGAGACATGGTAGATATAGTAAAGGAGTAATAAATGTCAAAAATAGATAATTTAAAAACAGAAATAAACTTTATAAAAAATGAAGATATTAAAAAAGATTTAGTAAATATGATTGAAAATATTCCAGATTATTTTTTTGAAATTCCTGCTTCAACTACTGGAAAATATCATCCTTCTTTTGCTTTGGGAAAAGGGGGATTATTAAGACATACTAAATTTGCAGTTAGAATTGCATATGATTTACTAAAGTTAGAAATGTTTAAAGAAAAGTTTGATGAAAGACAAAGAGATTTGATACTCTATGCTTTGATTATTCATGACACTTTTAAATGTGGAATGGTAAAAGAAAATTATACTAAAGTAGAGCACCCATTAATATCAGCCAATGAAGTTATTAGAATTTCCTCATTAGATGAGAAAGAACAAATTGCTTCAATGATTAGAAGTCATATGGGAGAGTGGAATAAAGATTATTTAGGTAGTGAAGTATTGCCTAAACCACAAACCGAAGCAGAAAAGTTTGTTCATATGTGTGACTATTTAGCTAGTAAAAAATATTTAGATACTAAATTTAATGGAAATGAATTATCACAAAATATTGAGGAGGGTTATTATGTTAGAAGTTAAAAATGTTACAAAATACTATGGAGATATTTTAGCGGTTAGTAATTTATCATTCAAAATTGAAAAAGGTGAAATTTTTGGCTTATTAGGTGTTAATGGTGCTGGTAAAACAACAACTTTTAGAATGATTATGGGATTGCTTGACAAGAATAGTGGAGATATTACATTAGATGGAAAACCAATTGATTATAAAGTGACCGATAAAATAGGATTTTTAACCGAAGAAAGAAGTTTACTTGGTAAAATGACTGTTTTAGAACAAGTTATTTATTATGGAATTTTAAAAGGAATGAAAGAAGAAGATGTAATAAAAAAATTAGATTATTATTTGAAAAAATTTAACATAGTTGAATATAAAAACAGAAAAATAAAAGAATTATCAAAAGGTAATCAACAAAAAATTCAATTTATCACTTCAATTATTCATGAGCCAAAACTATTAATGCTTGATGAACCTTTTAGTGGATTAGATCCAATAAATATTGAAATGTTTAAAAATGAAATATTAGAATTAAAAAAGAAGGGCACTATTATAATTTTTTCATCTCACAGAATGGATCACGTAGAATATTTTTGTGATTCATTAGTTGTCTTAGTTCATGGTAATACTGTACTAAGCGGAAAATTATCTGGTATAAAAAAAGAGTACAGAAAGAAAAATATTAAAATAAAAGGGAACATTGATAAAGAAAAAATCTTAAAGATTAAAGGTGTTATTGATGTAGAAAAAACGCCAGATGAATATATAGTAAAAATTGAGGATGAAAGTGCTGTAAAAAAGGTATTTAAAGCAATAATGTCATCAGATGATATTACTAAGTTTGAAGTTGAAGAGCCATCTCTTAATGAAATATTTATTGAAAAAGTAGGTGAAACATATGAGCAATAAAGTTGAATTTTTAGTACTAAACTCATTAAAGAAAAGATTTAAGAGTAAATGGTTTATTATTGTTAATATAATACTTTTATTACTTATTCCAATCATTTGTAATATTGATTCTGTCATAAAATTATTTGGTGGAGAATTTGATAAACCAACTAATATTTATATTGTAGATAAAGCAGATGTTTATGAAACATTTAATGTTGTTTACAATAATGCTAATAACATTTCTTTGACTGATACTAAAATCAATATTGAGAAGTACAAAGAAAATTTAGAAGATTTAAAAAACGATATTATAAAAGATAAAAAGAAAGATATTATTTTAATAATTAATTCAGATGAAGAAAATATATTTAATGTAGAATTTATAACATATGATTTAATAGATACCATATTATATCAAAACTTATTAACTTCCCTTAATACAACTAAATCTGAAATAGCTTTACAAAGAAGTAATATTTCAAGTGAAGTTTTAGATAAGATTTATAAAGATATTGATGTTAATAGAATTATTTTAAATGAAGACGCTAATAGTAATTCAGAATTAATGCAGTTAATTGGAGGAGTGCTAATTCCTGTATTTATACTTCCATTCTTTTTCTTAATTATTCTAATTGTTCAGTATGTTGGTGCTGAAATAAATGAAGAAAAGGTATCAAAAAGTATGGAGATAATTATATCAAGTATCTCTCCAATGTCACACTTTATTTCTAAAATAATAAGCACAAATATTTTTGTTTTAGCGCAAGGATTACTTTTAGTAATATATGGTGGTATTGGATTATTAAGCAGGTCTTTAATAAGCAGAACTTCTTTAGTATCTAGTTTAGGAACAAATGTAGGAGGAATGGTAAATACATTTATAGAAAGTGGCATGTTAACCAATATTGTTAAAGCTATACCATTTATAATTATATTAATTGTTTTAAGCTTTATAGCATGCTCATTAATAGCAGGTATCTTGGCGTCCATAACAACAAGTGCAGAAGATTATCAACAAATACAGACTCCATTGATGTTAGTGTTGGTTTTAGGATATTATCTTGCAATCATGGCTTCAGCTTTTGAATCTTCAACATTTATCAAATATGCATCATATTTTCCGTTAATATCCTCAATATTATCTCCTGTCTTATTAGTCCAAGGACAAATAGGGGTTATAAATATTATTATTTCAATTGGATTTTTAATAGCGTTAATCTTATTACTATTAAAATATGGAATAAAGATTTACAAAGTAGGAATATTAAATTATTCATCTAAAAAGCTGTGGTCTAAAATGGCTAAAGCGGTAAAGAGTAAGTAGGCGCTATGTTAAATTTTAAAACATTATTTTTCTTGTTTATAATATATTCATTTATAGGTTGGTGCATAGAAGTTATAAATTCTTTAATAAGCCAAAAAAAATTTATAAACAGGGGATTTTTAATAGGGCCTTATTGCCCAATATACGGATTTGGTTGTGTTCTAATAACACTTTTAATAAAGGATACAGGGGATTTTGCTACTTTATTTTTAAAGTCAGTATTAATATGCTCAATACTAGAATATTTTACGAGCTATATCATGGAAAAGCTATTTAAATATAGATGGTGGGATTATTCAAAAAGAAAATTTAATATAAATGGAAGAGTTTGTTTGGAAACAATGGTACCTTTTGCCCTTGGGGCATGTATAGTAATCAAATTTACAAACCCAATAATATTTAAGCTATTATCTTTTATGAATAATACATTATCAACAATTTTATTTATATTAATGCTAATTTTGATAGTAATAGATTCTATAATTTCCATAATATTAGTCAAGAATATTAAAGGAATAGAAAAGAATACAATTACAGATTCAACAGAGCAATTAAAAGATAAAATAAAAGAAATGATTCAAAAAAATAAGAAATTTTATAAGAGAATATTTGAGTCATTTCCGGGATTAAAAAGTACAAGCAAAAAGCGTTGATTAATTTTAAATTTATGGTATTCTTATAATAGAAAGGAGCATATATGAAAAAAAATATTTTCTGGGTTATTATACCAATATTAGTTTTAGTTTTACTATTAGGAGGATATTTTATATATAGTAATATAAATAAAACTGAGATAAATGGTAATAATACCGCTAATAGTGTTAAAAAAATTGACAGTGCAAAAGAATTTGTATATGGCATAACTTATAAAGAAGCCAGATGTAATAGTTTTACGGATTCTACAACATATAGTAACGAATTTGGCGAAACATTTTATATCAAAGATTATAATTTGCCATTTATAAATATAGAATCTAGTGATGCAACTCTTTCAAATAATGAAATTGAATTGTCGTTTAGAAAAAATATATGTTCGATTTTTGACGGGAAAAATAAGCATAGTACCATATCCAAATATGAATACAATTATTATTTAAACGATAATACATTGTCTTTATTAAATACATATAATGTGGGAGACACTGGGCCTGTAAGCGACAACTATTTAACATATAATTTCAACTTAAGCACTGGAAAACTTTATACATTTGCGCAATTATGCGAAAAATATGGTTTCACAAAAGAAAAAATTAAGAAAGCTTTAATTTCATTCTATGAAAAAAAATGGGAATTGATTGACAAAGAATCATATAATAACTATTATTCGAATTTGAAAAAAGAAACTTTTGAAAAATACGATGGATTAGTAAAAAGTAATTCCTTACAATTTGCATTAAATGATAAAAAAGAGTTACTAATTGTATTTAATTGTTTTCTTCCTGAAGAGCCAAAAGAACATACATATTTAGTAAACATAAAAAAATAAAAATCGCTTATGCGATTTTTTCTTCTTCAATTACTATTGCTTCTACCGGGCACTTTTCGACACTATTTAAAATTCTTTCTTTATCTTCTGCAGCAACTTCAGGTTTAACCACTTTACTTAAACCATCATCTCCAAATTCAAAATAATCTGGATTTTCTCCTATGCAGATTCCACATCCGATGCATTCATTTCTAACTATTAATTTTTCCATTTTCACGCTCCTAAAAAAATTATACTATATTTTTATTAAAAATCAAATTAACTTGAAAAAAAAGTTATAATAGGGTATTATAATATTGGTGAATAATATATGGATTCTAGGGTAGAAAAATATCGCTATGAAAACGAAATAGATAATGAAGTGCCTTCAAGAGTTGAAAAGAATCAAAGTCTTTACAACAATATTGATATGTCTCAAATATCTAGGATTAAGTCAAATGATAATATAAAAGTAATAGAAAATTCTCCTAAAACCATAGATATAGAAAAAATTAAAAAGTATATCGAAAGTAATATTGAAGAGGAACCAACTAGAAGAAGTGTTGTAGTAAAAGATGATATTAGTAGTAAAACTAGTAATAATTTGTTTGAAGAGAAAAGAGTATATGATATAAACTCTGTATTAGAGAGAGCTAAAGAAAAAAGAGAAACTTACTATGAAGATGAGAAATATAAGAAACTAAGAGATACACAATATGACATTTTAAGCAAAATTGAAATGTATGATTCAAAAGAAGAAGAAGAAAAAATAGAACCTGATTTCAATACAGATGAAAAGACTTTAATTGATCTTATAAACACTGTAACTATAAATAAAAGAAAAGATGATATGCTCAGTGAATTAAGAGGAAATGAAAATACAATTGTTACTAATCCAATTGATGAAGAGCAAAATGATGAATATATAAATAAAGTAGTTGAAAAACAAAAAAATGATGAAAATGTTAACAAAAATATTGATGAAGTGCAAAATAATGCTACTATGTCACTAGAAGAAATGTCAAAAGAAAAAAACGGTGAGATTCAAAATACAATTGTAAAAAATTTAGATAAATCTTTTTATACTAATTCGATGAGCTTTAGCAAAGAAGATTTTGAAGGTTTTGAAGAATTAGAAAAAACAGTTAAGAAGAATAATAGTTTGGTAAAGGTAAGCATAATTGTTTTAATTTTATTGGCACTTGCAACTATATTTATTGTACTTAAATATATTTTAAATATAATTTAATATAATTTAATAGGTGAGGTTAATAAAACAAAGATTAAGATTAAAAACTAACACTAATTATATTAAAATAAAGGACAAAGTAATATTAATAATAATGCTTGTCCTTTTTGTTATGATATTTTTCTTAATGGTTTTTAATAGAGAAGTAAAATCTTTACTTATTTATTATGCGGAGCAACAAATGAGAAATGAGATGACTTACTTAGCTAATTCTATTGTAAATGAACACTATATAGAAAAAAATTATAAATATGAAGAATTTATGACAACTACTACGAATTCTTCACAAGAAATAATTAGTGTTGACTTTGACTCTGTAAAAATTAATAAAATTTTAAATGAAATAAGTAATAATCTAATCATAGAATTAAGAAAAATAGAAGAGTCAACTTTTTTAAATAATAACACCGTTTATTATATACCATTCGGAATTATAACTGGTTTGCCTTCTTCAAATTGGATAGGGCCACAAATTCCAATTAGGATAATGACTTCTGGAAGTGTTCAAACAAAAATAAACACCATGTTAAAAGAATATGGAATAAATAATATCTTATTAGATGTTGTGATTGAAATAAATATAAATACAAGAATTCTTTTACCATACACAAATAAAAATGTAAAAATAAATATTGAAATACCTTTAATAAAAAAAATAATACAAGGAAAGATACCCGAGGTATATGGTGGCCTTTATTCAACTTCGTCAAATATTTTAAATGAGAATATTGAGTAAAAAATTAAAATGTGGTAAGATTTAAAAAGGGAGAAGTTATGAAAGAAAATATAAAACTAGGTGATAATATTTATAAACTTACAGTTGATTATAATGAGGCATATAACGAAGAAGAAGTTGTATTAAAATACACTGATTATTTTGAAAATTATGATTATATAGTTGGAGACATTGCTTATGGCAAATTAAGGTTAAAAGGTTTTAATAAAAAAGATAATAAAAATTTTAATAGTATTAATGACTTTAAAAAAATTGATGAATATATTAAAAATAATTGTGCATTTGGTTGCAAACACTTTATTTTAGAAAAAATACAAAAATAATTGAATGTATTTTTTTTTGTGTTATAATTAATTTAGAGTAGAAGGGAGCATATATGAAAAAGATAACTATAAAAAATATGGATGGTACAATGGAAGAGGTAGACTTAATAAAGTCATTTGGAATTGTTGATGTTGATAAAGATTTTATAATTTTATCAAAAAATGAAACAAATGCTGATGGGCTTTCTAAAGTTTATGTTTCTGAAGTTATAGAAAAAAGTCCTGGAGTATATGAATTAGTCGGAATATCTGATGATGCTCTTTGGGATAAAGTAAAACAAGCGATGAAAGAAATCGTTCAAGGATAGGTGTAGATATGAAAAATGTAAGAAAAAGTAAATTTAATTTAGATAATGTAAGTGAATTTGATGTTTCTGGATACAAGCAATTATTATTGTCAACTTCAACTCAAGAAGAATTAGTAAATAAAGAATTGCCTTTGGTAAATACAGGTGTAATTTTAGAAGATAGACCTGTAATTAGTCCTACAGAAACTGTAACCAATATTCCGCTTGTAGATGAAAATTCAATAAATCCAGCTATAAATCCAATTATAAGTCCGGTTGATGTTAAAGAGCCAATTGTGAGTCCAACTCCTGAAATTAATATTCCTAAGGAAGAACTTCCGCTAGTAAGTAAAGAATCTATTCGTATGAGTATTCCTACTATAACTCCAGTGGAAATCACACCAGAAACACCATTAGTGAAGGGGAACCCTAATAATGTGTTTATTAAAGCTGGCTCAGTTTTAAATGGTTTTAATGTAACAGAACCAACTCCTGAAATTAATATTCCTAAGGAAGAACTTCCGCTAGTAAGTAAAGAATCTATTCGTATGAGTATTCCTACTATAACTCCAGTGGAAATCACACCAGAAACACCATTAGTGAAGGGGAACCCTAATAATGTGTTTATTAAAGCTGGCTCAGTTTTAAATGGTTTTAATGTAACAGAACCAACTCCTTTTGTAGCAGAACCAACAAGACCATTAACTCCAGTAGATGATCCAAGTATTGAAACAGTTATTAACGAGGAAGTTAATGAACCGCAAGCGTTTGAAAATGAAGTCACCAATACAGAAAACTTTAATTTAGAAACTCCACAAGATTTTAATAGTAGAATAGAAGAGCCAGTTAGTGCTCCAACACCGGTAGATCCATATATTTCTGCTAATGAAGAAATTGAGACAATAAGAAGTGAATTTAATGAGAAAATTGATAAAATTATGGATGGAATGCAGAAATTAAAAGAAAGTACAAATTTAAGTTTAGATAGCTTAAGTAGAGCTGTTGAAAAAGCAAGGCAGCTTTCTCAAAATGATTCAAAAGCGATAATGGATTCTGTACAAAAAGGTATTGGTTCATTGGATGAAAGCATGTATCCTGAAACTCGTATGAGTAGGTAATGTTTGGAATGGATATATCAGATTCATGTAAAAAAGTAATTGAAACCATGGAGATGTGTTTTTCAAATATTAAGAAAAGTCAAGAAAGCTTAAAAGAAGAAAATTTATTATTAAATCAAAGAGTAAAAACTGCAGAAGATTCAATATTACAGTTTAAAGAAAATGTTCAGCAAGAATTAGAAAGGACATATAAAGAAGGGTATCAAGCAGGACTTAAAGATTCTACTCAAGGAAATGTTGAAGGTGGAACAAAACTAGTTTATACAAAAAACTAGTTTTTTTTATTTAACTTTATCATAAAATTAAATGAGGTTTAATAATATGAAAAATTTATTAAATTATTTTTACCATATATATCCAGATAAAATATTTAAAAAAGATGAAACGCTTTATTTCTTTTTAGATGAATATAAATATTTTTTAATTGAGTTTAACAGAAATATAGAGGAATTAAATATATTAGTAGAGTTAGCTAATGCTTTGTATGAAAAAAATATAAAAGTTCATACATTTATTAAAAATATTAATGATAATTTTTTTGTATCTTTTGCAGGAGCAAATTATGTTTTATTAAGAATAAATACAGTTGAAGATGAAGAATTAGATTTAATTGACATTATAAACTTTAATAAATCGATGATTGTAGATAAAAATATTTTATATTCAGATGATTGGATACATAGATGGTCAGAGCAAGTAGATAGATTTGAGAATCAAATATCAGAATATAATAAAGAATATCCAATATTGTTGTCATGCTTTGATTATTATATTGGTTTAGCTGAAAATGCTATTAGTTATTTAAAAGTAATTGAAGAAAATAATAAAGAAAAATCAATGTTATATCTATCCCATAAAAGAATAGAGTATCCATTAAATTATGAGTTTCTATATAATCCGCTAAATTTTATGTTTGATAGCAAGGTAAGAGATGTTGCGGAATACATAAAAGTAAAGTTCTTTTATGATGCGTTTGACATTGAAGAATTTGAAAGTTATATTTTAAACAATAAGTTTTTATTAGGAATAGAAGAAATTAAGCTATTATACGCAAGATTGATTTATCCTACATACTATTTTGATTTTTTTGAAAAGGTAATAAATGATAGAGAAGATGAAAATAAATTCAAGAAATATATAGATTTATCAAATAAATATGAATATTTTTTAATGGACGTATATAAGTTCTTAAAGAACAAATATAATATTGAACCTATAGATTGGATTGCCAATAAGAATTAATTTATGTTATAATATTTATGTGATGATTTATGAGTAATTTTAAAATTGGTGAAATTGTAAAAGGCCAGGTAACTGGAGTAACAAAATATGGAGTTTTTGTGAGCTTAGAAGATGACTATTCTGGCTTGGTTCATATATCGGAAGTGTCAAATAAATATGTAAAAGATTTAAAAGAAAAATTTATGATAGGGGACATAATAAAAGTAAAAGTGTTAGGTATTGACGAAAATAAAAGTCATGTCAAATTGTCAATAAAAGAGATAAATCCGAAGATAAAAATGGGAGAAAATAAAATAGAAGAATCTGGTTTAGGTTTTGAATTATTGGAAAATAATCTTCCTATATGGATTGATGATAAAATAAAGGATATGGAAAAATAAAAAAATTCTATTGACATAAAATGTCATAAATGGTATATTTAATAGCGTCAAACAGGAAAAAATGGGCGATTAGCTCAGTTGGTTAGAGCATCTGCCTTACAAGCAGAGGGTCGG
>CAZLNV010000014.1:0-22067 GCA_964561095.1 uncultured Muribaculaceae bacterium
ATCCAGATAAAGATGTTGACGGATTAACAGATATTAATAGAATAAAATTAATTAACAATGAAAAATGCTTTATTCCATGTACTCCATTAGGAATAATAGAATTATTAAAGTATTATAATATTAACGTAACTGGTAAGAATGTAGTAATAGTTGGCAGAAGCATTTTAGTGTCTAAACCGTTATCTAATTTATTGCTTAATATGGATGCAACTGTTACTATTTGCCATTCAAAAACCGCTTGTTTAAAAGAATACACTAAAAATGCAGATATCCTGATATCTGCAACCGGCAAAAAGCATCTGATAAAAAAAGATATGATAAAAAAAGATTCTATAGTTATAGATGTTGGAATAACTAGAGAAAATGGTAAACTCTATGGGGATGTAGACTTTGAAAAAGCTAAATCCAAAGTGTCATTTATTACACCAGTACCAGGAGGAGTTGGACCTATGACTGTAACGATGTTAATGAAAAACACAATAAAAGCTTTCAAATTAAGAAAAAATGAAAGCTAGTATACCGGAGAACATACTCCCAAACATAACGATTGCTAATATCCAAAGAGCAATCTTTTTTATTTTTTCTTTAGTTTTTTTCTTCATATAACCTCACTAATAATTATTATATAATATTTTTTCATAAATTAAAATATTCTTAATATAATTAAATATGAAAAAATTTAAAAATAAAAAAATTATGTTATCTTTTTTAATAATTTTTGTAATAGGACTAGCTTTCGGAATATACTTTATATTTTATATTAATGAATCAGATAAAATTATATTAACCAAAGAAATAGAGGAATATATATCGTTAATAAATAATAATAAATTTGATTATTTAAATGGGTTTTTAAATAGTTTAAAGATTAATTTAACATATGTATCATTTGTATGGGGTTCTGGAATATTATTTATATTTTTCCCCATTACATATTTCATAATATTTTACAAAGGCTTTTTGACGGGCTTTATTATATCTTCATTTATATATTTATACAAAGTTAAAGGAGTTTTGCTTTCAATTGTTTTTATGTTTCCTCATGAGATAATCAATATAATAATACTTTTTATGCTAAGTATAATTTCAGTTAAATTTTCAAAAAAATTATTTCAAAAAATAAAAAGTAATGAATTAATAAATTTAAAAGAATTATCAAAAAGATACTTAATAACATACATAGTATTTATTGGATTTACAATAATAAGTAGCTTATTAGAAGTATTTATTAATTCCTTTTTAATTAAGATTATGTTATAATTTAGCCGAAAGGGATTTGTATGAAAGTAGTAGTTGGAATGAGTGGCGGAGTAGATAGTGCGGTATCTGCTTATTTACTTCAATGTGAAGGGTATGAAGTAGTTGGCCTTTTTATGAAAAATTGGGATTCAAATTTAAATAATGATTCAGAAGGTATCACTGATGGAATTTGCCCTCAAGAACTCGATTATATAGACGCTAAAAAGGTATGTGATAGTTTATCAATACCTCTTTACAGAGTGGACTTTATTAAAGAATATTGGGACAATGTTTTTAAATATTTTTTACATGAATTATCATTGGGCAGAACTCCAAATCCAGATATTATGTGCAATAAATATATAAAATTTGATATTTTTATAGGAGAAGCAAGAAAACTAGGAGCAGATAAAATTGCAACCGGACATTATGCCATTATTGAAAATGGTAAAATATATAAAGCTTTAGATGAAAACAAAGATCAAACATATTTTTTATCACAAGTTACTAAAGAACAATTTAAAGATGTATTGTTTCCCCTTGGAAGATACATTAAAGATGAAGTTAGAAAAATTGCAAAAAACAATAATATACCAGTTTTTGATAAAAAAGATTCAACCGGAATTTGTTTTATTGGTGAAAGAAATTATCAAAAATTTGTTTCAAATTATTTAAAAGGTAAAATTGGTGATATTATTGACATCGATACCAATAAAGTTATTGGAAAGCATAATGGACTTATGAATTATACAATAGGTCAAAGAAAAAATGTTGGTATTTCTGGAGATGAAAAAAGACACTATATATGTGGAAAAGATGTTGAAAAAAATATACTTTATGTGGCTTTTGGAGATGATAATAAATACTTAATTAGTGATGAAGCTATAATAGGTAACTTAAATTTTATAAGCAGGGAAAAGCCAACTAATGCTACTTGCAAATTTAGATATAGATCCAAAGATGTACCAATTGAAATAGAATATTTGGTTTCGGAATTAAAAGTAAAATATAATGGTGAGAAAGCGGTAACACCTGGCCAGGCATGTGTAATATATTATAATAATGAAATGATTATTGGCGGAATTATAAAAGAAGTTAGAAAAAAAGGAAAAAAACTATGGTATTTATAGCTTTTTTGTGTTAAAATATTAAAGATTTTAGGAAGGAGGGGCTAAATGACATTTAATAATGCGGATGAATTAATTCAGTATGCTAAAGATAAAGCTAAAAAAAGAGCTTATTTTAAATCAAAAGTGTATAATACACCCGGAGTACTTATAATTTTATATAAAAGTGAACTTAGAAAAATATATGAAGAGATTAAATGTGACTTAAGGAATGGAAATATAAAAATATTGGATAATTCAAAGAATAGTAAGTTGATAAGAACTCAAAAAAAGCAAAAATAAATATTTAAAATAAAGTAAATAAGTATTTTTGCTTTTTTTATTTGTATGTTTATTTTTACTTGACATTCAATGTGTAAACATTTACAATTATATTAGATAGTAGGGAGGCAAACTATAATGACATATTTAAACGAATTATTACAAGAAGTAGGAATTTCAAAGGTAAAGTTAGCTAAATATTTAGGAGTTTCTAGACAAATGATATATAATTATTTAGAATTAGAAAGTATAAATAAATGGCCAAAAGAAAAGAGAATATTATTGTTCAAATTATTTGATATTGAAGATGGTAATGAAGAAACTTTGCAAAAAATTAAGGTGAATACTGAATATTTAGAGCAAATTGAAAGTAGATTATATCAAAACATTAAGGATGACAATATAATTACTGATCAATATTTTGATTTGAAAGGATTGTCAAAAGATGAAAAAAATCTTTTGAATGATATTATATTTTTAATTAAAGAAAAATTTACTGAAGAGAAGAGGGGAGATGAAACCTACTATACTTTTTTATATTTATATCATTTATTACAATCTATGGATAATGTTCCAGAAATTAAATATATGTTAGGTTATTTTTCAAAGAAAAACGGTTTTACAGATCCTTTAGAATATAAATTAGATGAAACAAAACAATTCATATTAGAAAGTATTATTTTTACAGCATTTACATTATATAATAATGGTGGAGCTACTAAGAGTAAATTAGTTGATTCTCATAATAGATTTGTTCAAGAAATAAATACAAAAAAAGAAGAGACTCTTTCTCGTACGCAACAATTAAATTCTCTTAAATTACAAGCACTAAAAGAACTTGGATATACGGATATAACTAAAGATAATGCTACAGAGGTATTTACTAAAATAGCGGAAATTCAATCCAGAAAGGCATAATAAGTTTAAACCCTTAATACTTTCACTTCGTATAATATATATTATGTTAACTTCTATATTAAAATAAGAAATGATTTATAAACACAACTACTACACCTAAAATAAAACCAATAATCATATTCTTTTTTTTGTTGTATTTTAATGCTTCTGGTAATAATTCATTTATTGATAATGTTATCATTATTCCGGCTACAAATATTAATACAATGCTGAGCGTTATATCATTAATATAATTTTTGAATAAGATGAATGTTAATATTGCTCCAAGTGGTTCTGAAAGGCCAGATATTAATGAGTACACTACCCCTTTTCTCTTTGACCCCGTAGAGTAGTAGATTGGTACAGCAATTGATATACCTTCAGGTATGTTGTGCATCATAATAGCTAAAGCTAAATTAATACCCAAATATAAGTCTTTGTAAGTACTCATAAATGTAGCAATTCCTTCAGGAAAATTATGTATCATCAAAGCAAACATACTAAGTAGCCCTATTCTATACAAATTTTTATTAGAAGAGAAGTTTACATTATTTTTTTCCTTTTTAAGCAATTTATTAATAAAATTTACTATTATAACTCCAAATATAAAAACAATTAATAATATGAAAAAACCCAAAAAATATCCATAATTTTGGGTGATATTATATGATGAAGAGGGGATTAGTTCTAATACAGATATAAATATCATCACGCTTAATGAAAAACTTAAGCAAAATGTAATAAACTCCTCTACTCTTTTAATTTTTAAGTAAACAATTAAACCACCTAAAACTGTTGAAAGACCTGCAATCGTTGAAATTAATAAAGGACCAAATATTTCCATAATTATCAATTAACTATATGCATTATACTTCTATTTTTTTCCATAATAATAATAGGTGGTGATATTTAATGGCTAGAGCTAAGGCTAATTCTAATGCTAGAAGTAATTCTAGAAGTAGAGCTAGAAACACAAGTTCATGTTCTAAAAGCAGAGCTAGAAATGCTAGTTCAAAATAATATGTAGTTTAAAAGAAGATTATATTAATCTTCTTTTATTATTTCGTTCATGAAAGATTCACCGATATATAAATCATTTTCAATGTTAAAGTTTTCTAATATAGTTGCACCTATATCTGCAAAAGAGTTTCTATCCCCTATTCTTCTGGAATTTTTTATTACAGGGCTAAAAACTATTAAAGGAGTATTTTCCCTAGTATGATCAGTTCCTTTGAAAGTTGGATCATTTCCATGATCTGCCGTAAATATTACCAAATCATCTTTTTTAATATTTTTTAAAAATATAGGTAAATAATAATTAAATTCTTCTAGTGCTTTTAAATAATTATCTTTGTCTCTTCTATGCCCATATAAAGAATCAAAGTCATTTAGATTGGTAAAACATAATCCATTGAATTTTCCCTTGGAAAAGTCAACTAATTTCATTAATCCATCTAAATTGTTTTTAGTTTTTAATTTAGTTGAAATGCTTTTGTTATTAAATATATCAGATATTTTACCTATTGCAATTGTTTGTAAACCTGATTTATATAATAAATCTAATGTATTAAGTGGTGGGTCAACTGCAAAATCTTTTCTATTGGGAGTTCTAGTAAAATTATTCAGTTTTCCAATAAAAGGTCTAGCAATTATTCTCCCTATATTATAAGGTTCCCCATTAGTAATTTCTCTTACTTTTGAACATATTTCATATAACTCTTCTAATGGGACTATATTTTCATGAGCAGCAATTTGAAGGACAGAATCAGCTGAAGTATAAACAATTAAAGCGCCAGTATTCATATGCATTTCACCTAAAGTATTTATAATTTCTGTGCCTGAAGCCACTTCATTACCTATTACATCTCTTCCGCTTATTTCTTTGATTTTACTAATTAATTCTAGGGGAAATCCATTAGGATATGTAGCAAAAGGGTTACTTCTTTTAATACCCATCATTTCGTAGTGACCATTTAAAGTATCTTTTCCTTTATTAATCGGTTTCATTTTACCATAGATGGTATATTTTGTTTCACGATTTTTACCAACTAAATTTAAAAATCCTAACTTTTCCATAATATTTAGATCATAATTTTTTCCTTCAATAATGTGTCCTAAAGTATTTGCTCCTTTATCTCCATAGACTTCAGCATCATCTGCCTCACCTACTCCCAAACTATCCAGTACAATTAAAAATACTCTTTTAAACATATTTATTCCTCCTTATTTGCTCTTGGATTTGTTTCAAAATAACTTTTTTTTATAAAATCATTACTTAAATGTGTATAAATTTCTGTAGTAGTAATATTTTCGTGTCCTAATAATAATTGAACACTTCTTAAATCAGCACCACCTTCTAATAAATGAGTCGCAAAACTATGTCTTAATACATGAGGTGTTACTTCTTTTTTAATGCCTTTTTTTAATGCCTCTTCTTTAATAATATTTCTAAATGATACTCTACTAAGAGACTCACCATGATTATTTAAAAATAATTTATTATTAAATTTAGTTTTCTTTTTTGGTATTAGTTCATCTCTATATTTATTTATATAAATACTTAAATATTTCATAGATATGTCACTAAGTGGTAATATTCGCTCTTTATTTCCTTTTCCTTCAACTTTAATTAAGCAATTGGTAAAATCGATACTATTTACATTTAAATTAAGTATTTCGCTTACCCTACTTCCAGTTGCGTACATCAATTCAAACATTGCTTTATTTCTATAATCAAATTTATCAACTAATTCAATATTAAGTAGCAAGTCAACCTCTTCGATAGTAAGAAATTTAGGGAGTTTTTTAGCTGTCTTTCTAGTCTCAAAATTTTTCATAGGATTAAGTATATTATGTTTTCTTGAAGTATACTTGTAAAACTCTTTTAATACAGTTATTTCATGATTAATAGATGCATTTGACATGGTATCATTTAAAAAAGTTAAATACTTATTTATATCAGATTCGCTAACACTTAATAAGTCTTTCTTTATATAACTAAGAAATTTATATAAGGAGATGCTGTAACTCATAATTGTATTATCACTAAGTTTTTTAGTTAGTAGAATATAAGTTTTATAATCTTCAATTAAATCATTTTTCATACACTACTCCATAATAATTATCTCACAAATCAACCTTTATAACAATTATTTATATTTTTATTTACAATAAAAAAACTAGCATTAAACTAGTTTTCTAGATAAAGTTAAGCTTGTCTCTTTTTTAACAATTCTATCCATTATTTCTTCTATCTCTTCTTTAGTAAATATTCCCTTTTCCTTTCTTCTTCTGTAAGATAGAATTCAAGCGGAAAAATAGAATTGGTTACTATTGAATTATTAGTTAGCTTATTGCTTCTTTCATTAGCTGGATTAATTGAATATCATTTTTTACTATCTGGTGAATAATAATCTTCATTACCCCAAACATCTTCATAAACAAAATAATCCGGACCAGTTGGCAAATCTTCCACAACAGTATATTTTCACTATTATAGACATTTAAATTTTCAATTTTTTTATTCCATTCATTATAAAACATAAACCTTCCATGTATGTAATTTATCATATAGTTTTATCAAAATCAAATCATTTAAGTTTTCTTATTAAGGTGGTTTGTTTAATGTTATTTGTTTGCATGTTGCATTTGCATATTGATACAATTAATGATAAAAATATTAATATAAATAATAATGTAGAAAGTTTTCTTTTTAATAGTTTTTTAGTACTTTTCATAGTTAATTATATGAATTATAAGATGATGTGTGATAGAATGTTAGTAGGAGTAATTATGGATTTATTACAAAATGAATTAAGACCTAATAACATTAAAGATGTTATTGGTCAAAAACATTTAATTGGCGAAAATAAGATTCTTACTAATTTAGTTAAAAGTGGAAAAATTTTTAATGTTATTTTTTATGGTAAAAGTGGTATTGGTAAGACTACTATAGCGTTAGCTTTAATTAATGAACTTAAAATGAATTATAGGATATTAAATGCAACAATAAACAGTAAGAAAGATTTTGATATTGTATTTGAAGAAGCCAAAATGTATGGTAACTTAATTCTTGTAATTGATGAAATTCATAGAATGAATAAAGATAAACAAGATTTACTTTTATCTTACCTAGAAAGTGGACTTATTACTTTAATTGGTTTAACCTCATCAAATCCATATCATAGTATAAACCCGGCTATTAGAAGTAGATGTCAAATACTTGAATTAAAACCGATTGAAACTGATGACATAATTATTGCAATTAAAGGAATTAAAAAAGTTTATAAAGACCTTAAATTAGATAAAAAGACTATTGAATATATTGCCAGTCTTTCTAATGGGGACTTAAGGTATGCATATAATTTAATTGAATTTTGTTACTTTAGTTTTGGACCTACTTTTAATATTGATAATATTAAAGAAATAAATACTAAACCAAATATGAGCATGGATAAAAATGATACTGATTATTATGACACAATTAGTGCTTTTCAAAAAAGTATTAGAGGATCAGATGTTGATGCATCTCTTCACTATTTAGCTAGATTACTTGAAAAAGGTGATTTTGATATTATATATAGAAGACTATTAGCTATTTGTTATGAAGATATTGGGCTTGCTAATCCTTCTATGGGGCCTAAATTAGTTGCAGCAATTGACGCATCAGAACGTCTTGGCTTTCCAGAGATGATTTTACCGCTTTCTAACATAGTTATTGATATGGCTCTGAGTCCTAAGAGTAATTCGGCAATGATTGCTATAAACGCTGCTTTAGGGCGCGTAAGAGAGGGAAATGTTGGAGCTGTACCAAATAATGTGACTAATCATACAAAGGATTACATATATCCTCATGATTATCCCCCATTCTATTACGCAAAACAACAATATTTGCCTACTAAAATTAAAGATGATGTTTATTATAAACCTAAGATAAATAAATATGAAAGCGAAATGAAAAAATTTAATGATATAAAAAAAGAAAATAAAAAGAATTAATAGTTTTAATTCTTTTTATTTATCTCTTGAATGCACCTTTGTTACCTTTTTGATAATATTCAATATAAGAAAGTAATTTTGGTTCTTTTTCTAAGAACATATCTATTTCACTCTCATTTAATTTATATCCTTGAACAAATCTTTGCATAGGAACTTCCCACTGACCTAACATATGATTAATTATTTCTTCTCTAGTTAAAATTCTAATTATTTCTATATTACTAGATACGTACATATTATAATATTCATTATAGTCATCTTCATAATCCATTATATTCCCAAAACCTTTAACGTAACAAATATCTACTTCTTCATTCATAGCATCAAAATATCTTAAGGTGTCTTCTAAATTTTTACAGAAATGAAATCCTTTTCCATCATTTCCCCATTTAACAGTCTCACTATTAATTGAATAAGTCTTTCCTACTTCAAACCCTGTTCCATATCTGTTTACTAATCCTTTGTCAAATGCTTTATAACCATACTTTTCCATTAATTTGTTTTCCTTTTTAATATATCTGATATTATATAATTTGTAATAAGTAATCCAGCAATACCAGGTACATAACAAATAGAACCTAATGTTTTTCGTATTTTTGGACTTTCTGTTGATGTTACGACATGAATCTTTTTCATTTGCTTTTCACTAAATTCTTTTCTTATCTTTTTAGCAAGAGGATCATAATTGGTTTTATCTAATGTTGTAATACATAAATTTTTTCCCTCTAATTTATTTGCTGTTCCCATTGAAGAAATTAATTTAATTTTTTTGCTTAGACATTCCTTCATAAGTTCAATTTTTACTTTTGTGGTATCACAAGCATCAACTATGTAATCATATTTGTCCATGAATAATAGATACATATTATTTTGATTTATAAATGTATTAATAATATTAACTTTTACATCTTTATTAATTAATTTTATTCTTTTTTTAAACTCTTTAGTTTTATATTTATTTAAATTTTTAGAAGTAGAGATAATTTGTCTATTTAAATTACTTTTCTTAATTAAGTCTCCGTCAACTAGTGTAATATGTTCTACACCACATCTAATTAAAGATTCTACAGCATAGCCACCTACTCCACCTATGCCTAGTACTAATATATTTAAGTTTCTAATTTCTTTTATTTTTTCTTTACCTATTAATAATTCTAATCTACTCAGATCCATTGTTTCACCTCGAAAAAAATCCCCAAGAATACGAATGCTAATGCGAATAAAACTCGTATAAACGAGGTGGGCATCACATAATTACTTTTAGGATCCTATAGTATATATAGTATTCAACACCAGTAACTAATTAGATTCCCAATTAATATTCTGTTGGTTTATTTGATATTAGCTATCATTATTCTCAGGTAAATTCATTATATCATATTATTTTATAATTTTCTAGTTAAGAAGTTTCCCACTCTCTTACTTAATTGAGAAGTATTCCTGTTTTTTATAGAAACATATTCATCATTTAAACTTTCTATTAAACTCTCTATACTCACTAATAAAAATATTTTTTCATTATCACTTTTTGCATTGTTTAATTCATCAAACAAATTTTGAATAAATTCTAATAAATAGTAAATATGTTCGTTTTCGTCAATTGTAAATCTATTCATAAAATTAACTTTAGTAAGTTTATAGCCTATTTCAATATTGTTAGTCGGTTTTAATATTTTATTATACTTTCCAATAAGCCCAGTTGTGTCAGTTAAATAAGTAATACCATAATTGTCTTCATTTATTGGAAATACTTGCTTTTCTCCATCAATAATTATTTTATGTGGGTTTAAAGTTCCATTTAAATAAGTTGTTGAATATTCATCTGATTCATAAAACGAGAATTCACTTTTAATAAATTCAGATAATTTTTTTAATACTGACTTATATGATAAAATTAATTTTGTATAAGTACTCATGTAATAATGCGGATCAATTCTATCTGAATGTATTTTACTATGCCCTATAGATTGTATATTTTCACCATCTAAAATAATTTTAAGGCTTTCTTTAAAATAATCATCTTTATAACTATGAAGATATCCATCTGGGAGCTTATAACTTTTTATATTTTTATCATTTTTCATAAATTCAAATAAGATTTCATCTTCATTTTTTTTATAATTAATCTTCATAATTATTCTCCTTGTAACTAATTAGAGTATTTAAGTTTACATTCTTTGTACTATTAAGTATGTTTTTGTCAGCACCCCTATAGTACTTATTTAAAATATTTATTAATTCTTTCATTTCATATCTTTTATTTGACTTATTTTCAACTACTTCACATGAACAGCCTATAAATTCCAATTTATTATATTTTACCCAATTTATTATATTTTCTTCATTAACATAATAAAGTGGTCTTATTAATTTCATATTTTTATAATTAGTTGAATTTAGTATTGGTTTCATAGTTTTAAATTCACCATTATATATAATAGACATAAGTATTGTTTCAACTACATCGTTAAAGTGATGTCCAAGGGCTATTTTATTACACCCAAGTTTTTGTGCTTCACTGTATAGAGCACCCCTTCTTTTTCTTGCACATAAATAGCATGTATTTTTATTACCTTTAGATAATTCAAATATATTACTATTAAATATGGTTAAATCAATATTTAATAGTTCTGAATTTTCATATATTCTATTCATATATTTTTCTTTATAACCAGGATTCATTAAAAGGTAAATAATGTCAAATTTTGCTTTTCCATGACGATGTAATTCTTCCAAACATTTAGCCAAAAGAAAAGAATCCTTTCCTCCGCTTATACATACAGCAATTTTATCTCCATCTTCAATTAAATTATATTCATTTATTGCTTCAGTAAAAGGTCTCCAAATTTCTTTTCTAAATTTTTTTACTATACTATTTTGAATTTTATCCATATTAGTATTCACAGTTATTAGGGGTTCTTGGATATGGTATTACATCTCTAATATTTTCTACTCCTGTTAAATACATTATTAATCTTTCAAATCCCATTCCAAATCCGGAATGATAACATCCACCAAATTTTCTTAAATTTACATACCACTCTAAGTTTTCTCTTGAAATGTTCATTTCTTTCATTCTATCTATTAACAAGTCATAATTGTCTTCTCTTTGAGAACCGCCTATTAGTTCACCAGCACCGGGTACTTCTAGATCTACAGCAGCAACTGTCTTACCATCATCATTTTGTTTCATATAGAATGCCTTTATATCTTTAGGCCAAGTAGTAATAAATACTGGCCCATCAAAATATTCTGTAATGTATTTTTCATGCTCTTTGGCAATATCTTTTCCATATTCAGGAATAAATTCCCATTTTCTGTTGGCTTTTTTTAATAATGTAATCGCATCTTCATGAGTGATTCTGTTAAATTTACTTGTTAATACATTATTCAATTTTGCTTTTAGTCCGTTTTCCACAAATTTATCAAAAAAGTCTATTTCTAGTGCACATCTATCCATAACATATTTTATTATAAACTTTAACATTTCTTCTTCAATGTCCATAATACCATTCAAATCACAAAAAGCAATTTCGGGTTCTATCATCCAAAATTCATTAGCATGAGTTTTAGTATTTGAATTTTCTGTTCTCATAGTTGGCCCAAATGTATAGATTTTTTTATAGGCCATAGCAAATGTTTCTCCATGAAGTTGGCCTGAGCCAGTTATATATGTTTTTTTACCAAATAGATCTTTTTTATAATTTACTTTTTTATCTTCAGTAAGTGGTAAATTATTCATATCTAATGTTGTAACATTAAACATTTCTCCAGAACCCTCACAATCTGCCCCGGTAATTATTGGACTATGAAAATATACATAGTTATTACTTTGAAAATATTCATGAATGGCTTGTGCCGCTACACTTCTAACTCTAAAAATTGCATTAAACAAATTTGTTCTAGGTCTTAAATATGCCATTTCTCTTAAAAATTCATTAGTGTGTCTTTTTGGTTGTATTGGATAGTCTTCAGGAGAATCTCCTAAAATTTTGATATTATTAATTTTTACTTCGTAATCTTGACCAGCACCCTCCGATTTAACAAATGTTCCCTTTACCTCTAATGCTGAGCCTACTCTGATTTTTGAAATGCTTTCAAAAGTTTCTAACTCATCATTATAAACTAATTGAAGATTTTTAAAATAAGTACCATCATTAAAATCAATAAAACCAAAACAAGATTGTCTTCTATGATTTCTAACCCAACCTTCTAATACTATTTCTGTATCTAAATATTTTTCAGCATTTTTTATTAATTCAATTATATCCATATTTTCCCTCACACATTCATAGATAGATAGTCTAATATTTCATCAAACTCTACCTTTTTTTCTTCTTTGGTAGCATTATCTTTTACTGTAATATAGTTTCCCTTTGATTCTTCATTTCCACAAATTAGTACAAATTTTGGATTAATACTATCAACTATTTTAAACTGTGATTTTAAAGATTTTCCTAAATAGTCTGTTTCAACTACAAATCCGTTATTTCTAAGCATATCTACAATCTCATAACTATAAGCATCTTCATCTAAATTCATCACATATACATCTACTCTATTTTGATAAGTTTTAATTTCTTCTTCTTTTAATAATATTAATAGTCTTTCAATTCCTATGGAAAATCCTACAGCAGGTACTTTCTTTGCACCTAACATTTCCACTAAAGTATCATATCTTCCGCCACCACACACAGTGCCTGCATTACCTAATGTATCATTTTCATAAATGATTTCAAATACAGTGTCAGTATAATAGTCTAATCCTCTAACTAGAGAACTGTCTAATTCAAATGGTATATCAAGTACTCTTAAAGCACTTTTTAATTCATTAAAATATTTTGTACTTTCACTCGATAGATGGTCAGTAATTTTAGGCGCATCCTTTAATACCTCATTATTTGCATCAGTTTTACAATCAAGTATTCTCATAACATTAGTTTCAAATCTATTTTGGCAGTCTTCACAAAGACTATCTAATTTATCTATAAAATATTCTTTTAGTGCTTTTTTATAATTATTTCTAGAAACTGAGTCTCCCAAAGTATTTATTTTAACTTTTAAATTTTCTAATCCTAAATTAAATAACATGTTGTAAGCAGCACTTATTACTTCCGCATCTTGGTATGCATTTTTCACACCAAATGATTCTACACCAAATTGTGTAAATTCTCTATACCTACCACTTTGAGGCCTTTCATATCTAAATGCTGAACCATAATAATAAAATTTATTTGTATCATTTACATATAATTTATTTTCAAGCAACATCCTTACAATTCCGGCTGTAAATTCAGGTCTTAATGATAAAGATCTATCTGACTTATCTTTAAAGTCATATGTTTCTTTATTTACGATATCTGTTGCCTCTCCTACTCCTCTTATAAATAATTCAGTAGATTCAAATGTAGGAATTTTTACATAATTATAATTATATAAAGTCATATAATTTGACATATAATTTAAAATGTATTGATAACTTTTAGCATCATCTCCATATAAATCTAGTGTTCCTTTAGGTTTTTGTATCATTTTATCACTTCCAAACTAAGTCTATTATATCTATTTAGTTAAAAATAGTCAATTTAAGTAAAAAAAATAAATATATTTTTATATTTATTTTTTTAAAAATAATCTTGAAACATCTTTGTTTATACACACTTCATTTTCAATTACTTCTAATTCTTGATTACTTAAATTTAATGAATATAATAAAGCATTTATATATGCAGATGTTTGAAATACATAAACGTTCTTATTCCAAAAAATATTACTTATATAACAAGCTTTTTCATCATCCAATAGTATTGATACTGTATCTAATAAAATAAAATATTTAATATTTCCTGCTTCAAATAAGTCTTCACTTGAAACAATAAAATTCACGTAACTAGCGACAGCTTCATTCTTAACATTTTTGAAAATATTAATTATTAAAGTTACAATTTGTGGGTTGTCATCAATAATAAATGGGTTTACTATTGATTCTATTGCATCAAATCTAATTTTTGTGTTACTTATTTCTAATAGATTTTTTATTTGGTCAATACTTAATTTTTTTAATTGTTCAATATCCATATTAAGAAAATAAGATTCAAATCTTAACTTATCATCACTAACAAGTTTATTTAGCAGTTTATTTTGCATATGTATCTCCTTTTAATTTTTGAAATATTATACATCAAATCATTATAAAAGTAAATTAAATTCATATATTTTTATATGATAAAGAAATTGTTAAATAATAATTTTGTCAAATCTACTTTAATACTTTTAACTGGTGGCTTTTTATCAAAATTATTAGGATTTATATTGAAAATTATTATAACTAGAGAGATAGGGAGCAAAGGGATTGGATTGTATAGTATGCTTTTACCTACTTTTTCATTTTTTACAACAATTGCAATATTTTCATATCCTACCGCGATAAGTTCTTTAATTGCAGAAGGAAAACGAAGTAGTAAAAAAATAATATTATCAATAATTCCAATTGCTACTTGTATAAATTTGTTTTTAATAGTACTAATAATATTGCTAGCTCCTTTTCTTTCTACCATATTATTAAAGGAACCTAATCTATATTATCCAGTTATTTGTGTGGGTTTAACTTTGCCTTTTGTAGGATTATCCTCAATTATAAAGGGATATTTTTGGGGTAAACAAAGAATGGGACCATATATAATATCGAATATAGTTGAACAAATCGTTAGAATCGGTATCTTAATTTTAGTTATTCCAAAACTAATAAAAATTAGTTTAATTTCAACTATATGTGCTATTATATTAGTAAATATAATAAGTGAAAGCGTGTCCATATTGGTCATGATAAAAGGATTCCCTAAAGGAAGTAAGATAACTAAAAATGATCTAAAAATTGATAAGAGAGAAATAAAAGATGTAATGAATATTTCAATACCTTCAACTAGTAGTAAAGTTATAGGTTCACTTTTTTACTTTTTTGAACCAATTATTATTACAAATATGCTCTTATATTTAGGATATTCAAAAGAATATATAATTAATCAATATGGTGTTGTTAATGCTTATAGTATGTCACTTTTATTGTTACCACAGTTTTTTACTCAATCCATTAGCACTGCATTAGTTCCAGAACTTTCAAAAAATTATTCATTAGGTAATAAAAAAAAGTGTATTAAAAGAATCAAACAAATAGTAAGATTGTCTTTTTTAATAGGACTAATTTCAACTATTATCATTTATTTATTTCCAGAGCAATTGTTGAGTACACTATTTAATACTACACAAGGAGTCGATTATATTAGAATACTTGCACCTTTTACGTTATTATATTTTATAGAAATTCCATTGGTAAATGCTTTACAATCTTTAAATAGAGCAAAAGAATGTATGAAAATAAGTATAATTGGCGGATTAGTAAGAACGATTTCTATAATACTTTTTTCTTTTTTAAAAATTGGAATGAAGGCATTGGTATTTGCTATTATTGTAAATTTAATATTATCAACATACTTATATTATAAAAGTCTTAAAAAAATTTTTATTTAATATCATTTTTCTTTATTATGTAAGTATCATTATTTTTATAGAATGCATAAAATACATTACTTAAATCTATATTTTTTTCTTTTAATAATTCATTTACCCACTTTTTATCTTTTTTTAAATATTTTAAAGTATCATTCTGTATCACACCATCAAGTATTAATGGAAATGGGTTTAAAGAGTTTAATTTTAAAAAATTATATTTAAATACCGATAAACTACCATCATTTTCTAGTATAGCGTATTCAACATCAGAAATACTTTTTATACTTTTACCTCTAAGCTCTAAAAGTAAATCATCTAAAGTATATCTTTGCTTAACCATTTCATTAAAATTAATAATTCCTTTATCTATTATTAAAGATGGTTTACCATCTAACAAATTTCTAAATTTATTTTTTTTCATTGTTATAAAGGCAAATGAGACTTGAAGGACTAGCAAAACAATTATTGGCACAATTGTTAGTAATAAAGTGTCTTCTTTTTTTTCAATGCTTATTGCAACTAATTCTGCCATTAAAATACTTATTGCTAAATCTGGAACACTCAACTGACCAATCTCTCTTTTGCCCATTAATCTAAAAACCATAATAATAAATATATAAAAAAATGCTGTTCTAAAAATAACTATTAAAAAGTCCATATTGCCTCCATAAATATTATGTTAAATTTTTATTATGTTTAATCATATTATTTGTAATAATGAATAAATTTTATTATGGGGGACAAAATGGAAAAAATAAAAAAATATTTAAAACCTATTTTATACTTTTATATCTTTTTAGTTACTTATTTAGTAATTATTACTTCATTAAATTATTTTGAAATACTTACTTACAAAACAATATCGTTAATTAGTTTTATAATTGTCATTTTATTATTTATGAGTATAGGATTTTTAATAGCGTCAAAAAGTCAAAAAAAAGGATATATTAATGGTTTGATAATAGGTGGTTTTAACATAATACTATTTTTGTTTTTAACTGTTATATTGGGAGAAACACCTAAATTATCAACAGGAATATATTTCTTAATATTATTACTCTCTTCTACTATAGGTGGGATGTTTGGAATCAATTATAAAAATAAGGCAAGATTATGATCTTGTCTTATTATATTTTTTAATAAAATTTTCTCTATATTCTAATATCTTGTCTTCTTTAATAGCGTTTCTTATTTCATCCATTTCTTTTGTTAAAAATCTAATATTATGTATGGATAATAAGGTTGAAGCAAGCATTTCATCATTTACAATAAGATGTCTTATATAAGCTTTAGTAAAATTTTTACAAGTATAGCAATCACAATCTTTTTCTATAGGAGTAAAATCATGTTCAAATTTTTTATTTCTTAAATTAATTTTACCTTCTCTAGTAAATGCATTTGAATGTCTAGCTAGTCTTGTTGGAAGTACACAATCAAATATATCAATTCCTCTTATAGCACCTTCTATTAAGTCTATTGGATCCCCTACTCCCATTAAATATCTTATTTTGCCTTTTGGCATATAAGGAGTAGCATATTCAATCATTTTGTACTTTGTATTAGTATCTTCTCCAACACTAACTCCACCAACGGAATAACCGTCAAAATTTAATTTAGCAGTTTCTATTGCAGAATATTTTCTCAAATCTTCAAATTCTCCGCCTTGAATAATGCCAAATAAAGCTTGCGTATCACTTTTACTATGCACATTTTTTCCTCTTTGTGCCCATCTTAATGTTCTTTCAATAGAATTTTTCATATATTCATAGCTAATTGGATACGGAGGGCATTCGTCAAAGCTCATTATAATGTCCGCCCCTAATTTATTTTGTATCTCAATAGATTTTTCTGGTGTTAAAAATAGTTTGCTGCCATCTAAATGACTTTTAAATGTTACTCCTTCTTCTTCAATATCTTTTGGATTAGCTAAACTAAATACTTGGAATCCCCCACAATCGGTTAATATTGGACCATTATTATAATTCATAAATTTATGTAATCCACCCGCTTCATCAACTACATCTTCACCTGGGCGAAGCCATAAATGATATGTATTAGCAAGTATTACATCACTCCCAGCTTCTTTTATTTGTTCTGGTGTTAAACTTTTAACTGTAGCTTGTGTTCCGACTGGCATAAACATTGGAGTATAATGTATTCCATATTTTGTATTAAAACTTCCAAGTCTGGCATCTGATTCAGTGCTAGTTTTTATAACTTTAAATTTTAAATCCATAAGCTACTCCTTAATACTTTCTAAGACCAACTTTAAATTTCTAATTAATCTTCTATTCGTATTAATCTTTCTGGTTCTGCCAGGTACAGAATTAACCTCACATACATAATAATTTGTTCCATCAAATAAAATATCTACAGCACAATACCATAATCCAATAGTTTCTGCAGTTCTTTGCGCTAATGTAATAAGATTTTCGTTTTTTTCCTTAAGTCTTAATACTCTTGCGCCTAAATTAAAATTTGTTCTAAAATCATTTTCGTTTTCTCTGATGGCTGAACCCTTATATTTTCCATTTATGACATAACTTCTAAAATCTTTTCCTTTTGAAGTATCTATAAATTCTTGGAATAAGCATATGCCTTTAAAATCAAGTAACGCAATTTTAAACTCTGACTCATTTGAAATCAAAAATATATTTTTACCTTTCGAACCAAATGAAGGTTTTAAAATAAATTTTTCATTTCCTAGTAATTGAGCGACGTCTTTATATGTATAGTTTCGTCTAGTAATGCCACTCGATAAATAAATTGTTTTAGGAACCCTTATATTATTGCCAGTTAAAATTTGATATGTTTTCAATTTGTTTCTAGAAGTATTCATTGATTCAGTACTGTTTAACACCTTAATTCCTAAAAGTTCAAATTGTCTTGCTAAATATAAATCATATTTTTTAAAGAATATGATTTTAGGAAAGATTTTAATTTCTTTTTTATCATAAAATATTTTGTTATTCTTTCCATCACAAAAAATACTAAATAAATGATCTGGAAATATTGAAAGATCAAGGTTTTTTCTTTCTTTTGCATAAGAAATTAAGGTATTTAGTGTACCTTTTTCTTTTTTCTTTTCATACATATCTTTAGCATATATAATCCACACGTCCATACTTACCTCTTATAATTTCTTTTTTATTTCATTGGTTAATTTATCATCTAAACTAATTACTTTAGCTTGCTTATCCTTAAGACTAATAACTACAAACCCATTATTATTTATTTCATCAAATACTTTATCATTTTCAACATTATCAAGTGCTGTATCATATATTTTATTTAGCGTAACAAATGATTGATAATCAAAATCTTTTTGCTCTTTATCATAATAAAGGGCACTTAAAATCTTTTTTATTAAAATTACTAATTCCACCGCATTTAAGCTAGTTTTTACATTTCTTATTTCAACTAGTTTTTTGTCTAAATAATTAACCCATAAATATTTATTACTTACTTTATTTTGATATTTATAATATTCTTTAAAATCCCATATAAATTTATATTGCTTATATATATTTTCTTCAAAATTATTTTCTTTTTCTGATAAATATGCAGTTAAACGTTTATGAGATTCATTAATATCTATTATATCATATTGATTAAAATTCATATGAATTCCACAATTTTTTTCTTTAGATACTTGTATTAAGCCTTTAGAAAATTTCATTATTTCTTGTAGGTTATTCCATAGTTCATATATTTCTTCTACTTTTAGGGGGTCTAATACTATTTCAAATGAATAGTCCCCAATAATTGTACCATCTTTAACAAAATAACCCTTTTCCCCAACTAATTCTTTTATGTTATTTAAAAGTTTTTTAATAAATGAATATTTATCTCTTTCCAAAGTAACTGATACTTCAATTTCTAGTCCAACTTGATCATAATCAATTTTACTTGGTAATTGTCTATTATATCCAAAAGCTGGTTTAATATCTAATACCCTATCATATTTTTTTTCGTAATCAAAACTTCCTTTTGTCTTCTTTTTATTTTTAATGAATACTTTTTTACCCTTTTTATCTTTAAATATAACAGATGAAAATTTTGTTTTATTTTCCAAGAAATTTATAACATCCAAAATACCATTAATTAATTCACTAACTTGTTCTTTGTTACTATGAAATTCTCTTAATTTTTCTCCTATTTCTATTTGAAAAGATTTAATACTTAAATCTTTATTTATTCTAGAAGATATTGTTCTATAAGAAGCTTTATGAATTTTATCTATTGTGACAATACCTAAATTGTGTTTTTTTAATTCTTTTAACAAATCCTTAATTAAGTCTTTATCATTATTTACATTCTTATAATTATTAGTCCCTAAATCCAAATCTGTATATTCGTTTTTGTTCATCGAATGAAAATCTAAGACATATTCGATATCATTTTCTCTAACATATTTTTTTAAATATTCATAATAAAAATTATTTTCCAAATCATAATTTGGATCATAATCTATATCTTTATTAATATAAATTACATGACAATTAGTTAACTCTGTTATTACTCTAATTAGAGAATATGTTAAATAGTCTTTAATTTTAACCTGTCCATTTCTTATGTGCGCAAAAGTATGAGGAGCAGATAACAAGATTTTATTTGTTCCCTTTTTAACATTTATCTCTTCAAATTTTACTAAATTTTTATCTTTTCTATGATTTTTTAATAATATTCTTAATTCTTTCAACATATTATTTAATCTCCTTATTTGTAATAAACATTGCATCTCCGAAACTAAAGAATCTATATTTTTCTCTAACCGCTTCCTTGTATGCATTTAATATATTTTCTGTTCCAGCCAAAGCCGAAACAAGCATTATTAGTGTACTTTTAGGTAAATGAAAATTAGTTATAAGACAATCTATTGCTTTAAATTCATAACCTGGGTAAATAAATATATCAGTTTCTTCTTTTGTTTCCCTAAACTTATTATATTTTTTAAAATTACTTTCTAAAGTTCTTAGGCTAGTTGTGCCAACACTTACAATCCTTTTATCACATTGTTTTGCTTCATTTAATCTTTTAGATGTGTATTCATCTATTTCATAATATTCACTATGCATTTCATGATTTCTTATATCACTTTCAGATACTGGTCTAAAAGTGCCAAGTCCTACATGTAGAGTTACATAAAGTATTTCTATTCCTTTGTTTTTTAAAGTTTCAAGTAACTCATTAGTAAAATGAAGACCCGCAGTAGGAGCGGCTGAACTTCCTAAGTGAGAGGCATAAACAGTTTGATATCTATTGTTTTCCTTTAAACTTTTATGAATGTAAGGTGGTAAGGGCATCGCACCAATGCTTTCCAATATTTCCACAAAAATACCATCATAATTAAACTTAATGTGTGTGATACCATCTTTGTATAATTTTATTACTTGTCCCATTAGTTTATTACTAAAATTAATATAAGTGTCAACTTTTAATCTTTTTTGAGGAGATACCAGACATTCCCAAACGTCTTTATCTATTTCTTTTAGCAAAAGAACCTCAATTTTTGCATTAGTAATTTCTTTAATTCCAAATATTCTAGAAGGCATAACTTTAGTATCATTTAATACCAAGACATCATTACTATTTAAATAATTAATGATGTTTTTAAATATACTATGTTCAATTTTACCGGTGTCTTTATCTAACACCAAAAGCTTTGATTCATCACGCTTCTTAATAGGTGTTTGAGCTATCAGTGATTCAGGCAAAAAATAATCATATGAATTTGTATCAAACTTATTTTTCATATTAGTACCCCTTTTTGAATTTGTTATATATTATACATTATTTTACTAAAAAGTCTAGTACTTTTATTATATATTATTTATCAAAATATTTATAAATTTATTTCAAATTTTACACTTTTAATTAGTTATTTTATAATAATTTAATTTTACTTTTTCGTTTTCTAATAATTTACCTTTAACTTTAATAGTAGATTCGCAAGTCAAAGAATCAACTATTTCATTAAGATTCTTTATCTTCAAATAAGTATATTCCCATACATTTTTTACCTAAATCCTTAAA
>CAZLNV010000015.1:0-19609 GCA_964561095.1 uncultured Muribaculaceae bacterium
TTATCATTACTCGTTATTACCTATTATTTTATTAAATCACTATTAATAATTTCACCAAAAATGTAAAAAATATTTAACAAAAATTCCTTATCAAATAAGGGATTGAAGGAGTTTTATCATAAGTCGTTATATACCAATTAATATTAGTTTTATTTTCGTTTATCTCAGTATTATTTATTTTATTTTTCTTCTTTTGATACATTTTTCCTCCCAATTATTAATGATGTTACTATTCCACTGCGCCAAATTTTTTAAATGGAAATAATACAAACCTTACTTTTCCTTTTATATCTTTAATATTGATTTCGCCTATATATCTACTATCTTTTGAATTATCTCTATTGTCCCCTAATAGATAATAGGAATTTTCACTAACTTTATCTTTAAAATCTTTTGTATTTTCAAATTCCAAAGGAAGTTCTGTCTCTTTCCCATTAATGTATAATTTGTTATCTTTATATTCTATCGTTTCTCCAGGAAGACCTATAACTCTTTTAATAAGTAGGTCATCTTCATAATCAAAGACTACTATATCAAATCTATTTATCCCTTTACTTAAACTTATTTTATTTAATAAAACTATTTCTCCATCATATAAAGTACTTTCCATAGATTCTCCATTTACTCTAGCTGGAGTAATTATAAACATTCTAATTAATAATACAACTGCCAAAATTATTATGTATGGTAACCATTCTTTTAAAAATTTCATATTTTCTCCTTTAAAATAAAAATTAGGTCTTAAACCTAATTTCTTTCTTTAATCTTAAATCCACCCTTAATATTTTTTAAGAAATTTAGTTTAGCTCTTCTAACTTTACCCTTCTTAACTATGGTGATTTTTTCAATTACTGGACTATGTAGTGGAAATACTCTATTAATTCCTACATTGCCGCTTTTCTTTCTTACTGTAAAAGTTTCTGTAACACTTCCACCTTTTCTAGCAGTTACTATGCCTTCAAAAGCTTGGATTCTTTCTCTTTTACCTTCTTTGATTTTAACATCAACTTTGACAGTGTCACCTACTCTAAACTCAGGTATGTCTGTCTTAATTTGACGTTTATTAATCTTATCGATTAAATTCATTTTTTCATCCCTTTCTTTTGTTTTACTTAATCATACTTGCTATAAGTAGCGGATTAACGAGAATATGTTATCACAAAGATTATATTTTTACAACCTTTTTGATAAAAAATGACATAAAATTCATTAAAAAATAAATTATCTTCCTTTTCCTAAATCCTCATCATAGTTTTCCATTAACATTTCTTTGTATATTTGAATAGCATTATATTTATTTCTAAATTCTTCTTCTGTTAACATAACTCTTTTTAAAGTTTCTTTAAATTCCTCGTTTGTTAAATGAAATCTATATTTATTTATTATAATTCCTTTTAATCTTTCAATTTCATCTAATACTATATCAATAGTTCCTTCTCCAGTATCATCACTTTCTAATATTAGTTGCATTTTCGCGATTATATCCGCTAATTTTTTATTTACTTTATTCTTAATGTATACATCTTTTAAAGTTTCATCAACTAACAATACTTTTTTAGCTCCAACTATGTTTTCTTTTTTAGCTTTAATCTCTAAAGCATTTAATTCGCCTTCTTCAACACTTTTAATTGAATCACTTCTATTGTCTAATATATATTTCATACTACTTACCCAAATCTTTTTTATACTTAGATGTCAATCTAACTCTTTCAGACTGTCTATATTCATTTATTTTTTTATGATCTCCACTTAAAAGTACTTCGGGAACTTCCATTCCTTTAAATTCTCTTGGCTTAGTATATACTGGATAATCAAGTAAATTGTCATTAAAAGATTCACTTTCTAAACTTTCTTTTTTTATTACTCCATCAATTAGTCTAACTATACTATCTGTTATAGCCATAGAAGGTATTTCACCTCCAGTTAAAATAAATTCTCCAATGCTTATTTCTTCATCAACAAAATTTAAAATTCTTTCATCAAATCCTTCATAATGACCACATATTATAATTAGATGTGATTCATCCTTTAATTCTATTGCTTTTTTTTGATTAAAAGTTTTGCCCCTTGGAGATGTTAATATTACTTTAGAACTTTTAGTTCTTACTGACTCAATTGCATTATAAACAGGTTCGCACATTAAAACCATACCAGACCCACCACCAAAAGCATAGTCATCTGCTTGACCATTTTTATATGGGGTGAAGTCTCTAATATTAATTATATTAATTGTAACTAACTTCTTTTCTATAGCTCTTTTGATAATTGATTCATTTAAGAAACCATCAAACATATTAGGAAATAGTGTTAATATATCAATTTTCATAATGTGCATCCCTTTCTTTTTAATAAATTCTTCTTTTTAGTATTACACTGCTTTCTTCCCAATTTGGATATAACTTGGATGTATCTCTATTTTCATCTGTAATAGTGTGCGCTATATCTAGTCCAAGAGTTGACTGTAATGCTTCTATCTCACTAATTTGTTTTTTTAAATCTTTTTTAATTTTTTTATAAAGAAAACTACTATACATTTCATCTGCTATTCCAGCGTAAGTGTGCATTATTTCTAGTTTTTCATCATACGTTAATAATTTTTCATCCAAAGGATGAATCATTCCACATAGTGGACATACCCAATAAAATGATAAGCAATCATCACCAATTGGATCTCTATCTTTTCTAACAAGTATATTTCCATCTAATGGATTCATTTCTAAAGTTGTACCACAACCTTTTATTTCATAACCATTATTTATTATTTTATTATTAATATATACTTTTGTATCATCATTTCTTTTATTACACGTCAGTTTAATACTTCTTTCCATCCTAATAATTCCTTTTCTTTGATATTTATTATATCAATCCCTCTAAATTTTTCAATATTATTTTATTTTCTTTTAAATTTATATCTTCAACAAAATTTTCATTATATGGTATTAGCTTATTATTAATTACAAATAATTTTTTATTAGCATTTATTTCTACATCATCAATTTTACCAATTAATTCATTATTATAGTAAGCGTCTAATGATATTAAATCTTCATCTAAATATTCATTTTTACTTAAAATCAGTTCACTTTTATTAAAATACACTTTTTTACTTTTATATTTTTGTACTTCTAAAATACTATTCAATCCTTTGAAAGTTACCATATCATATTGTTTATGAGGCCTATAACTATTAATAACTAGTTCTTCATCATTAACATATAATTTATTTCCAGCTATAAATACTTTATCTTTATACTCAAAATTACTTATAATTCTAAGTTCTCCTTTGATTCCATGAGTATTTACAATTATTCCAATTTCAATTAAATTCATAGGTTTCTCCATTTGTATAAAATTATTCCAGCTGAAATTCCAACATTTAAACTTTCACAGTTACTAGACATTTCAATTAATATCTTTTCATCACATAAATCTAAAATTTCTTTTCTAACTCCAGCACCTTCATTACCAAAAATTAATGCATATGATGAAGGAGTTTCTATTTCGTTTAATAGTTTACTTCCTTTTAAATCTGTTCCATATACTTTTATATTATTTTGTTTTAAAGACTTAATAAAATCTAACAAATTACATTCAACTATATTAATTTTAAATATCATACCTTGTGAAGAACGAATAACTTTATCATTGTACGGAGAGCAAGAATTTTCACTTATAACAATAGTATCTATTCCAAATGCTACACTAGTTCTAATAATAGTCCCTAAATTGCCTGGATCACTTACATTATCTAAAACAACTATTTTTTCCCCAACTAGTTTATTACTTTCTTTTATGTAACATAGCGCCATCACATATTGTGGTGAATCTAAAGTACTTATATATTTTAATACTTTTTCAGTTACATATATTTTAGGCAAATTAGTGGTATAATTTTTTCCATCTAATATTATAATCTCTTTAGCATAGCCACTTTTAATGGCTTCTTCTACAAGATGTTCACCTTCCACAACAAATTCTTTAAATACATTAATGAATTTAATAGTTCTTAGTTTCTTATAATACTTTATTTTATCATTGTTTATTGATTCAATTAACATTTTATTCCTCCTTCAACACCTTTTTATTTTTTTTATAATTTGGTTTATATTTTTTTACATATCTCCAAAAATTAGTGGAATGATTAAATTCTAAAAAATGACATAATTCATGGATTATCACATAATCTATCTCATCAATTCCATATTTTATCAATTCTTTATTAAGCATCACAATATTCCCATGCTTTTTACAATATCCCCACTTAGCTTTCATTTTTCTTACCTTTAACTCTGGATATGGAATTTTCTCTTCAAATAATTCATAACAAACTTTTAATCTTTCATTAAATATTTTTATTAATTTTTTATCTAAAAATATATCAAGTTTTCTTTTATCATCAATGTATACCTTGTTTTCATCAAAGACAACTTTTTTAAATAAATTGCAAATAACTACGTCATAGCATTGCCCTAAATAATAAAATAATTCTTGTTTTTCATTCTTCTTTTTTTGTTTATCTATCATTTGAACTACAACAGATATATTTTTTTCAATAAATTTTTTTATTTCATAATTTGGCATTAAATAGTTGGTAGTAACGTATATTTCTAAATTGCTTTTAACTCTTAGATAAGTGTTCTTATTATTTTTCCTAATAATATTAACTTTATAGTATTCATTATTAACATTAACTTCCATACTTGCCTCTTTAATTATTATAACATAAAAAAATGAGTTATAAACTCATTTTATATTTCCTCTACTTCTTCCGTAGTGACATTTTGTACATCGATTGTATAAACTTCTACATATTCATCTCTAGGTGGGATTGGAGTTGGCTCAGCTTCACTGTCTGCTTCAGCATCATTTCCCCAATATACTTCAACAACTGTATTTTCTTTAGTATCAACTTCTTGATAATAATTAAAGTAGAAAATATTATTTTCATATTCTTCATCTGTACTGTCAAGTAAATCTCTACCAGTTTTTTTATTTCCTTCTTCATTTAATTCTTCACCGCTATAATGATATTTTCCTTCTTCTAAAGCTGTTTCTCCATCTTCTTTATAAATGCTAACAAGCATTTTTTCTATATCTTCTTTTGTAACACCCTCTGGAGCATTAAATCTTAAGGCAATAATGTGAGCGTACTCTTCCTCTATTGTTAATTCTTCACCAGGATTATTTTCACTAATAGTAGCATTAATATCAGTTAAATTATTTTCTTCAACTTCTCCATTTACCTCTACATAATATGTAGGATTAGTAATCATTTCTTCTTCTATTTCCCCTATTAGTGTTGCTACTTCATTTGGATCAACTTTTGTAATTGTAGTTTTATATGTATCCTCATTTTTCAAATATTGTTCTTCTTCTTTAGGTACACGTTCCACATTGTCTATATAAGTTGCTATATAATAGTAAATCTTTTTAGATGTATCATATTCAACTCTCCACTCTCTAAATCTTTTACCATCAATCTTAGGAGGTCTTTCGTTAACCCTGTCTTCCAAATCTAATACTTTTTGTGTTTTACCTATTTGATTTCCATCTGCATCTAAATACTTCACAACATATTTTTTAACTACTGCCACTTTGGATTCATCTTCTTCAGATTCTACTACTGATGGAACTTTAATCTCAATTTTTTGTCCACCTTTGTCATCAATATCTTCGTCATCCTTTTTATCATAAATAAAAATTGACGCAATTATCAGTCCCAAAACTGCTACTATTGCAATCAAAATAAGAATTATTGATTTTTTATCATTTTCTTCATCAATAAATTTTTCTTCTTTTACATTTTGCTTTTTAAAGTCCTTTTTCCCTTTTTGTTTACTCATATAACCTCCCAAATTAATAAACAACTTAGTATCTCTACTACTTTATAAATTGATTATAGATAATAGTTTAAATAAATGCAACTATTTTTGTAAAGCAAATGTAAAATTTTTGTTGACATTATTTGGATTTATTTTTTGCATTCTTGTTGTCGGATTCTTCAGGTTTTTCTTCTTCAATATATTTTAAAATTTTTCTTTGATTTTGAAGAATTTTTTCCATATGAACATATAACTCTTCTAATATTAATTCACTTTTTAAATCAATGTGATAGTCATTTTTATTTCTTAGGCTATCTTTTTTTGCTTGCCTATTTTGACTCATCATAATTATAGGTGCCTGTATTGCTGCAATACAAGATAAAACTAAATTAAGCAAAATAAATGGAAATGGATCAACTGCATCTTTTTGTAATATTACAGCATTTATAACAATCCATATAAATAAGAATGATGAAAATCCAAAAATAAAAGTCCAACTTCCGGCTTTCTCAGCTACCCAATCAGCCATTCTATCTCCTCTTGTTTTAATTTCATCTTCTTGCTTATCAATATCAACAGCTACTGGATTATCAACAATTAAATTAATTAATTCTTCTTCGTCTCTTTCTTCGATTTCTTGTTCCAAAATCATTTTAACAATATTTTTTTTATTACTTTGTATAGCCATCTCGATTCACCTCTACTATACAAAAATATCACATTTTAATTTTTTTTTCAATCATTTGATAAATGTTTTGTAATTGTATTTATTTTTAATCCTCTACTTCTTATATAATTAATTATTACTCCTATTTCATTTTTCAATATTACACTCTCATCTAAAATAATGAAATCTCCTTTAGCTACATTATTTTTTATATTTGATAAATAGGAAGAAGTGATAACTTTATCTGTCTTAATTGTATTTATATTGTTTTTATAACAATAATTTTTTAAATTATTATCACTTTCACATACGCAAAATATTTCTAAAGATGTACTAATGGTATTTAATTCTTTAATAAATTGTTTTAAATCTTCTTCACTACTTCCTTTGTACAAGATGTCATACCCATTATTTATTAATTCTTTTATATATTCTTTATTATTTTTTAAGTAGTTATAGTCAATCATCAAACTCAATTTAATATTTTTTGTCTCACTTATTTTAACAATATTTTCAATGTTTTTATTGTTTTTTACATTAATAATTAAACTAACAGAGTTTTTTATTTCATTGCCTCTTATAATATAATCATCTTTATTATTATTTTTACTTACTACACAAGGATTTTCTTTATATTCAAGTAAGCTTTCATCAAATCCAATTCCTTTCATTTCACTGTAACTTAATTCTGTGTTAACAACTATTCCGCTTACTCCCAAAACTACTCCATCTGCAGTAATATATCCTTCCTTACACTTTGTATCATACCTTTTAGCATATTCTTTAATACTTTTCATAACTTCATCTTCATTATTCATAAATTTTGCTACTTTATCAGTATAATAAAAACTGAAACACATTAAAACAAAAATTCCCACATAACTGAATATTTTTTTCATATAGTATCACCTAAAAAATTATATGATAAGTAATATTTTTTATTTCAAAATAAAAGAGTATTATCTACTCTTTCCCAAACTTTCTAAGGTCTCATTGTATCCTTTCATAAAAGATACTTCGTTATTAAGTCCCATATGTTCAACTTCTTCATACGGCACTCCTTCATTAGCACATTCTACACCTCGATAATAAAGTTCTACATCCATTATAGCTTTCTTTTCTTTTTTGTTAAATTCTTGAATTGCTTTTAAATTTTCTTCAAAAAGCTCCTGCTTTTTAATTTCATCTGCTTCTTTCATTACTAACCTCCTATTATTTTTTTATTGCCCATATAAGGCATTAATACTTCTGGAACATTTACGCTTCCATCCTTGTTATAATTGTTTTCTATTAAAGCTATTAGCATACGAGGTGGCGCTACTACTGTATTATTTAAAGTATGGGGATAAAATTTTCCATCTTCACCATTAACTCTAATCCCAAGTCTTCTAGATTGAGCATCACCTAAGTTTGAACAGCTTCCTACTTCAAAAAATTTCTTTTGCCTTGGACTCCATGCTTCTACATCTAAACTTTTAACTTTTAAATCCGCTAAATCTCCACTGCAACATTCTAATTCTCTTACAGGAATATTTAAACTTCTAAAAAATTCTATAGTATAGTCTTTCATTTTATTAAACCAATCCATTGATTCACTTGGTTTACATAAAACTATCATTTCTTGTTTTTCAAATTGATGAATTCTATATATTCCTCTTTCTTCTATACCATGAGCACCTTTTTCTTTTCTAAAACATGGGCTATAACTTGTTAATGTTATCGGTAACTCATTTTCTTTTAATATAGTATCCTTATATTTACCAATCATAGAATGTTCAGAAGTACCTATTAAATATAAATCTTCACCTTCTATTTTATACATCATATTATCCATTTCTTCAAAACTCATAACACTTTCAACGACATCCTCGTGAATCATAAATGGTGGAATTACATAAGTAAATCCTTTATCTATCATAAAGTCTCTAGCATAAGTGGTAACCGCTGAATGAAGTCTAGCAATATCACCGGTTAAATAATAAAAACCATTGCCTGCTACTCTTCTAGCGCTATCCAAATCAATTCCATTAAGACCTTCTAATATATCAGTATGGTATGGTATTTCATAATCATATGAAGTTAAATCACCATATACCTTTACTTCAACATTTTCACTATCATCTTTTCCTAAAGGTACACTATCATCAATTATATTAGGTATTTTATACATAATAGATTTAATTGTTTTATAAAGTTCTGATTCATTTTCTTCCAAAGAAATTAATTTATCATTAAGTTCATTAACCTTATTTTTAATTGCTTGTGCTTCATCTTTTTTTCCTTCTCTCATAAAAGAACCAATCGAATCACTTAATCTGTTTTTTTCACTACGAATATTATCAGCCTCGGTTTTAATAAGTCTATATTTTTTATCTAATTCATAAACTTCATCAACTAAAGGAAGCTTTTTATCTTGAAATTTTTTCTTAATATTTTCTTTAACTGCTTCTTTGTTTTCTCTTATCATATTAATATCTATCATATATCCTCCTATAATTATTATATAATTTTTAAATCATCTAAGCAATATTTATGGTGTTATTCTATTTGGACCCCTAAATAAGAACATTCCTTCTTTAATTGTAGGTATTCCTAATAATAGCATTGTAAGTCTATCAACTCCAATTGCAAATCCTCCATGTGGTGGACAACCATATTTAAAGAAATCTAAATAAAATTTTACATCTTCTCCAAGCCCTTTTTCATCTGCCTGAGCTTTTAAAATTTCATATCTATGTTCCCTTTGAGCACCAGTAGTGATTTCTGTTCCTCTCCAAATAAGATCAAATCCTTCAGGAACTCCATTTTTTCTCATGTGATAAAATGCTCTTTTTGCTGCACTATAACCTGTTATAAATAAAAATTCACTACCATACTTTTCCGTTGCAAACTTACTAGCTAATTTTTCTCCTTCAGCATTCATATCTCCAGCATCTTCGCTAGGTATTTGATAATTATATCTGGTTTCTAATTCTTTATATAAGTCATGCAAATCTATTTTAGGAAAAGATGTTTTAGGAACTACTACTTCAGTTCCAAATACTTCTTTTATTATATCTCCATATTTATCTTTTACAAATCCTAAAGCATAAGTTAATAAATTAGCTTCCATTTCCATAACATCTTCATATGAGTTAATATAACTCATTTCTAAATCAAATGAAGTAAACTCTGTAGCATGTCTACTTGTATATGATTTTTCGGCTCTAAAAACTGGTCCAACTTCAAATATTCTGTCCATTCCTGATGACATTGCCATTTGCTTATAAAATTGAGGAGATTGAGCTAAATATGCAGTTCTATCATAATATTTAAGTTCAAATACATTCGCCCCACTTTCAGATGCAGCGGCTATTACTTTAGGTGTGTGTATTTCAATAAAATTATTCTTATATAGATAATCCCTCATTCCTTCGACTAAACAACTTTGAATCTGAAATATTAACATATTTTTTTCATTTCTTAAATCCAAAAATCTATTATCAAGTCTTGTATCTAAAGAGGCAGATTCACTATCTTTAAAATTAATTGGCAACTCTTCTAAACATTTGCTAGTTATCTCTAACCCACTAGGTATTAATTCCATTCCATTTAATTTTACTTTTTCGTTTTCTAATAATTTACCTTTAACTTTAATAGTAGATTCGCAAGTCAAAGAATCAACTATTTCATTAAGATTCTTATTTTCTTCATTTTTTTCAATAGTAATTTGAACTTTACCAGTATTATCTCTAAGCACAATAAATTGTACCCATTGTAAATTTCTTACATTATCTACAAAGCCCTGCAATTCTATTTCCTTATTAAAATATTCCTTTAAATTTTTTAAATAAATTCTCTCCATAATTTCTCCTTTTAAAACAAAAAAAATCTAATTGTAAGGACGATTTACCGCGGTGCCACCTCACTTCATAGATTTCTATGCTCTTTAATATGTCTTTAAAGCAGACTTACTATTTACTTTCATATCTCTTTGTCACTTAAGAGAAGTAAATCACTTATATAAAATTATACCTTTTTATTTGATTTTGTCAATGATTAGATGTCTTCTTATTACTTCTTCAATTGACTTATTTTGGTAAATTACTAAAAGATACTCAAAATCAAACAAATAATAAACAAACTGCTACAGTTACTACACCAGCTTCTAGTTTAAGGGGTCAAAGATTAAATGCAGATTTAGTTCAAACTAATGTCCATTCAAATTTACCTCCCACTCCTGGAACCATTTTAAGCAAAAAACACATTAATTTTTAAAAATTAATGTGTTTTTATTTATTCCATTTCCAATTAGTGACTTCATCTATATCTCGCCCATATTCTTTTATAAAATCATTGTGTTTTTCAAGCTTTTCTAAACACCAATTTTTCACCTCATCACTACCACTTATATCTACATAATCAAGGACCGATAATACTAAGTTAAACCTATCTATTTTGTTTTGAACTCTCATATCAAATGGAGTTGTTATTGTTCCTTCTTCATTATATCCTCTTACATGTATCATATTATGATTATCTCTTTTATAAGTTAGTTGATGAATAAGTGATGGATACCCATGAAAATTAAATATTACAGGTACATCACTTGGAAATAATTTATTATATTCTTCATCCGTTAGTCCGTGAGGATGATCTTTATTTGATTCAAGTTTAAATAAATCAACTAGATTTATTACTCTTACTTTTAAACTTGAAAGTTTTTCATTTAGTATCGAAGTTGCGGCTAAAACCTCTAAAGTAGGTGTATCTCCAGCACATGCAAGAATTATATCTGGATTTTCTTCATTACTTGCCCACTTAAATATATCTATTCCTTTAGTACAATGCGCTATTGCTTCATTCATAGTAAGCCATTCTGGTCTTTCATGTTTAGATGCCACGATTACATTAATATAATCTTTAGTTTTAGTTATATGATCAAAGCAAGATAATAATGTATTTGTATCAAATGGTAAATATATTCTAACTATATTGGCTTTTTTAGTAACAAGATGATTTAAAAATCCCGGATCTTGATGAGTAAAACCATTATGATCTTGCTGCCAGCAATGTGATGTTAAAATATAGTTTAATGATGATATTGGCTCTCTCCAAGGTAATTCTTTAGTGACTTTTAACCATTTGGCGTGTTGAGAAGTCATTGAGTCAACTATTCTTATAAATGCTTCATAGCTATGAAACATGCCATGTCTACCTGTTAATAAATAACCTTCTAGCATACCTTCACACATATGTTCTGAAAGCATCCCGTCCATTACTCTGCCTGTTTTTGACATCAATTCGTCATTACCAAAAACTCTTGTATCCCATTTTCTTTTAGTAATTTCAAATACTTGATTTAATTTGTTTGACAAAGCTTCATCAGGTCCAAATATAGTATAATTATTTGGATTTAATTTAATTAATTCTTTAATATATCCACCCAAATTATACATTGAGCTTGAATTAATTGTTCCTTTTCCATCTAATTTTAATTCAAATTGATCTAATGCTGGTGCAATTATCTCTTTTAACAATTTACCACCGTTACTAATGGGATTCATTCCCATTCTTTTGTCACCAGTTGGTAACATATCTTTTATTTCTTTTATTAAAGTGCCATTTTCATCAAACAATTCTTCTGGATGATAACTCTTAAGCCAAGATTCTATAGTTTCAATATCATCTGGTCCAACAGGCACTTGATGTGACCTAAAACTATTTTCCACTATTTTTCCATCTACTTCTTTGGGGCCGGTCCAACCTTTAGGTGTTCTTAAAACTATCATTGGCCAGGCATTAACTTTTCCTGTTTTTTTAATAGTCATTATATCAGCTACTATATTATCCATAGTATTAGCCATTTTTCTCATCATTGAAGCAACTTCTCTGCCCTCAACAAAATAAGGTTTATAATTAAGTGAGGTAAAATACATTTTTAATTCTTCGTCACTCATTCTTCCCATAATAGTTGGGTTAGCTATTTTATATCCATTCAAATGTAATATTGGTAAAACCGTTCCATCTGTTTTTGGATTAATAAATTTATTACATTGCCAAGAAGTTGCAAGAGCCCCGGTTTCTGCTTCTCCATCTCCTACTACGCAAGCAACTATTAAATCTTTGTTATCAAGTACTGCGCCATATGAATGAGCAAGCGAATATCCTAATTCTCCGCCTTCATTAATACTGCCTGGAGTTTCTGGAGCAACATGTGAAGAAACTCCTCCCGGAAAGCTGAATTGCTTAAATAGTTTTTTCATTCCTATCTCATCTTCGGTAATATCGGGATATATTTCAGTATAACTTCCATCTAAATAATCATTTGAAATCATTGCATTTCCACCATGTCCCGGACCAGAAACATATATCATATTTAAATTATATTTTTTAATAATTCGATTTAAATTTGTATATATAAAATTTTGACCAGGTACTGTTCCCCAATGCCCAACAATTTTATATTTTATATCATTTTCGGTTAGTTTTCTTTTTAACAAAGCATTGTCTTTTAAATAAAGTTGACCTACCGATAAATAATTAGAGGCTCTAAAATACATAATTAGTTTTTTAATTTCTTCATCACTAATTTTAGCTTTTTTAAACATAACCTACTCCTTTTTATTATAATAATATTATACAAAATTTTTCTTTAAATTAAAAGAACAAAGTTTAAACCTATACATTCTTATTTCTTGACAATAGAAATTTAAAATTATATAATACAGATGAAAGATAGGTGTTTAATTTGAATAAGGAAATAGCTGAATTAATAAAGATTGTTATAGAAAGTCCAACTATGTCAGATGAAGACAAAAAACAATTTATGGAAAAACTAAGCAATTGGGAAGCAAAAACATTAGTATTTTTAAATTTAAAAAATATTACTGATCAAGATAGAATCAAATTTTTAGAGAATGTTGAAAAAGCATATGCAGCTCATGGTTTTGCAAATATTGCATATATTAGAAGCAATATCGTTAAAGCAATGCAATCTGACACACTTAAAAAACACTATATTGAAAAAAAAGAAAAGGGTACAGATGATAAAGAATACAATTATTTATATGAACAAGACAAAGTTGATATTCTTACTACTTTTAAAACGGATGAGGAAAAAGTAAAATTTTTAGAGGGCGGCGGAATTATCAGATATGTTATGCCAAGGAATATAGTAAACTTGATAAATAGTATGTCTTGTTCTTTAGAAGAAAAAATAGAATATGTAGCAAAATTAGATTTGGGTCAATTAGCTATCGAAGAATATGTATTTACATTACCAGAAGATAAACAAGAATTTGCAAGAGACATATTATATGGTAAAAGTAATAGAAAACTTGTACCCGAAGTATCAAATGATACAACAGGATTATATTTTGTAGATCCAGACCTTAAATTTGAAGACTTTGAACAAAATTTTCATAGATAATATAAGTCACTAATAATTTTAGTGATTTTTTTATGTCACAAAAAAAGAGCTTATGCTCTTTTATATATCTGTTCTACTTAGTATTGTAGCTGGAGACTTTCTTAATGTATTAAATACTGGTATTAATCCCACTAATATATTAAATCCATATATAATTAATATACTAATTACTAACACAGGCACTGATATAACGAATTGCTCTTTTATTAAAGGTAAAGTCATTATCTTAGTAATAATATAATACATTAATAAATATCCTGGAAAGCTTGCTAATGTAGTTATTGCTAAAATCTCTCCTAAAAACATTTTATAAATATCTTTTTTCTTTAATCCAATTGCTCTATATATTCCCACTTCTTTTATTCTGGATAAGAACGAAGATCTTAACATTAAGAATATTTCCACAAGTGATATACTTAATATTACTCCGGCTACTACAAGAGTAATAACAACACTTTCTTTTATACTCTTTTTGTATTCCTTTTTTGCTTTTAAATATGAATCTTCTATATTTATTTTTTTATCTTTAAAATAATTAATAGTTTCATTTCTGTTTTTTGAATAAACTGAAATGTTTTCACTATTTGTTATTAGATTATATTTAACAGTATTGTTATTTACAAGAAGAAATGATCTATTTCTATTATCATGGTAGTATCCTACTACTTTCAATTTTTTACCATTTACTTTCGTATCTATAGTTTTACCAATTTTATATGTTTCACTATTTGTTTCATTTATTAATACTTCGTAGTCATTTTTTGGCCAACTACCTTTTTTTAAAGAAATTTCACTTTTTAATAATTCATAATTTATTATTGATACACTATCACCTTCGGTAGGAATTGCAGTATCATATTCATATCCTTCGGTATTTTTAGCTGTATTTGATAAAATATTTATGAATTCCATCTCACTAGCATACACACTTGGACTACTAAAAGAAGTTATACCTACTATTTTATACTTTCCAGCATTATTAATAGAGACTTCTCTTCCGATTAAATCGCTTTCTTTAATAATTCCTGCTTGTTTCGCATTATTACTTTCAAACATATTGTCTATAGTCATTTTATCAATTACAATTTCTTTATCATTCGTAGGCATAGACCCTATAATTATATCGTTTGAATTGATCATTGATAGACTTGATAAAGACCCACTTAAATAATCAGTAACGTTAGTTGTTTGATAAAAATCCTCATATTTTAATTCAAAAGTCACACTAGAATCCCCCGGAATTATATAATTAATACTTTCTAATTTCTCATAACCCAAATAATCATTTACATTGATATTCTTCATTACAATATTTAAATAATTTTTATTTTGTTTAACAAACTTTTCATCTTTTATATCAAGAATTCCAAATATGTTACTTATTGAATATAAAATAAACATTCCAGATATTAAAAACCCTAATAATAACATTTTCTTTAAAAATGGATATTCTAATACTTTTTTAAAACCATTTATAATTAAAGTTATCGGATTAAATATAGAAGTATACTTTTGCTTCGCTTTATTATTAATGATTTCATCAAAATCAAATTTGTAATTTTCGTATTCACTTTTATTTATTTTTTTATATGTATCATTTACAAATTCAATACTAGATGTTTCATCAACTAATTCTAGCTTTTCATTATTTTCTGTTTTCAAATAAATATTATTGTTTTTTATTACTATATCCAAATTGATATTTTTTTTATCTTCATTATAGATATTCACTTTTATGTTATCTTTTTCTAATTTGGTATGATGTTTTATATCTTTTAAATATATTTTGTTATCTATTCTATAATCGAGTTCTCCCTCATCTTTGTTTTCTTTATCACTTATTATTTTTCCATCTTGAAGTTCAATTACTCTCGAAGAATAAAAATACGCTAATTCTTTTTCATGTGTAACTAAGATTACTAATTTATCTTTTGAAATTGCTTTTATTATATTCATTACTTCTAACGTGTTTTTACTGTCTAGGTTTCCTGTAGGCTCATCAGCAATTATTATTGAGGGGTTCTTTACGATTGCTCTTGCTATACCTACCCTTTGACGTTCTCCGCCCGAAAGCATATTAGCAAGTCTATTCCTATACCTATACATTCCAACCATTTCTAATACATAGTTTACTCTTTTTTTTATTTCTTCTTTGTTTTTTATATTGATCATTCTAAGAACCAAAGCTATATTATCAAAAACACTCATATTATCAATTAAATGATAATCTTGGAATATATAACCAATATTTAAATTCCTTATATCATCTATTTTATTAGAAGACCTTCTAGTAATTCTTTTACCATTTATAAAAATTTTACCTTTATTTATTCTATCAAGTCCACCTATTGCGTTTAAAAGAGTTGTTTTACCACTTCCAGAAGGTCCGAGTAACGCAACAAGCCCACTATCGCCTAAAGTAAGAGTTGTATCATTAATTACATGTATTTGATTTTTTTTATGTCTATTAAAATACTTATTAACTTTCTCAATTTGTATCATTTTCTACACCTCTTCTCTGTATGTACTCATCGCAGATGACTTAAATAAACTTTTAGCATATTTTCTTGTTATAAAATATGAAATAACAAATAAAATTCCATAAAGTAAGATATAATCTTTTAATTTCAAATATTCTATTAAGTCTTTAAAATAATTAAAATCTATTATATTTTTATATACTAGTATAAAAAGAGTCATTATTATAAAGAATGCTAAATTGAACACTGTAAATAATTCTATATTAAGTAGCGACTTAGCCGTTTTCTTTGATGAACCTAATATTCTAATAGTAGAAAAATAAACATTTCTCGATTTTAATATTATTTTTATTATGAAATAAGCTATGAAGAATAAACCTACTGTTACAACAGTTAAGAAAATTGTCAAAAATAATGAAGTGAATACTAAAGCATCCTCGTATGGATTAACAAGGGTATCTTTTACATATAAAGTTCTATACCCCATACTTTTCAATTCATCAATAGTGTTTTTAACATTTTTTACATCTTTAACAAACACACTACTTTGATAATTATCTTTGTTGTATATAGCATTATAATCTTTACTATTTATATAATAAATTCCATTGTTCATATCATAATCACTATAACCAGTATATTTTTTAAATGTCGTTTTATCATACGTTCTATATACTTTTAAATTTAAGTTTTCGCTATAATAAATATTATCAATTTTTATATTCATTACACTATTTTTGCAATTAAATTTTTTACATAAATAATCCATATCACTACTTATTACAACATAACCACTCGGAACCTTTGAACTTGGTTTTATTTTATATTGGTTTGAATAAGAATAGGATTCAAATGTATTTCCATTTATTGTAGAAGTTGTTTTACTATAACCTTCATTTGTACTTTTTCTTATTTCATCCAATATTTTAGAATTTACATATATGCTATTAGTGGTATATGAAAACATATTATTTTCTTTAACCGAATCAATATATTTAACCCCAACTATTTTGACTTTACTTTCTAACGTTTCACTATATGCATTATCGTTTATCATAGTAAATTCAGTATTATATATACTTTCTTCTTCGTAATTAAAATAATAATCATCTTTAGTAGTTTCAATTATTACTTCGTTATCTTTTTCTGGCATTCTTCCTTTATCTAAAGAGCCATTTAGGAGATCAATATCAAAAATATAACCAGTAAAATAATAATTATCTGAATTAAGAGAAACGGTATTATCAATCATTAAATCTTCTTTAACAACTTTATCAACATTTTTTAATGATAAAATATTATTATATTCTTCTTCAGTAAAAGATGATTTATCTAGTTTATTTATCACAATTCTTGAATCATTTGTGTTTGTAAAAAACATATTATATCCCATTTTACTATTCTCATATTCTTGTTTTTTTAGAGTTGAATATTCTGATGCAACCGCAAGAGTTACAAAAAGATATACTAATAACAATAATAAAAATTTGGGAATTACATTAAACGTATTTCTAAGTCCTAATCTTAGTTTATTAAAAAAAGTTATATCTTTATAGTCTGAAGTTTTTACTTCTTTTACTTCTTCATATTTTTTGATTATTTTGTCTTCTAATATTTTTCCATCATGCATTCTTATTTTTCTAGTTGCATATTCTTCAATTTGTTCATAATTGTGAGTAACAACAACGACCAATTTATTTTTAGATATTTCACTTAATATTTTTAAAACCGAAGCAGCACTCCTTGAGTCCAGGTTTCCCGTAGGTTCATCGGCCACTATTACAGGCGTATCTTTAGCTAAAGCTCTAGCAATAGCCACTCTTTGCTTTTGGCCACCAGAAAGTTTCGATACTTTTGTATTTTTATATTTAGTTAAATCAACTTGTTTAATTATATCTAATATTTTTGATTTTACTTCTTTCCTCTTATAACCATTTATCAATAAAACTAATTCAATATTTTGATAAACAGTATAACTATTTACTAAATTAAAACTTTGAAATATATTCCCTATATATTTTCGTCTATATTCTTCAGCATCTTTTTCAGTATAATGGCTTGTTTCTTCACCATTAATGTACATTTCTCCTTCTTCATAAGAATCAAGTCCAGAAATAACATTTAAAAGAGTCGATTTACCACTTCCTGATTCACCAGTAATAGCAACAAATTCTCCTAAATTTAATTCTAAATTTAGTTTAGTAAATCCAGAAGCCACTACTCCCTTGCTATAATAAAACTTTGAAACATTTTTTAACTTTATCATATTAACCTCTTTTCAATTATATCATATACTATATAATAATTATTTATCTATTTATAAAAGTACATTTATTTTTGTATTAAATTATATTAAAACTTTTGCAAACATCCGAAGAATAACCTTTGAAGGTAAAATATCATATATAAAATAATTTTGCAAATGAGTAAAATTAAATTTTAAAATTAAAAACTATGATAAAAAATCACTTTTATCATAGTTATTTTTTATTATATTGTATTAACTAATATATAAAATTTAATTTTATACTAATTTTTAATGTCCGTGACCTTCAACACCATATTTTTTAGTAATTGGATCTTTAAATAGTTTACTTTTTATAGGGTATGCTGTTAACAATAAATAAAATCCAAATATTATAAATACTAATACTAGAGAAATATATTGAAGTTGATACGAAATTGCGGGTAATAATAATAGTCTATAAGTTAAAAACTCACTTAAAAAAATTGCGATAAAAAATGTGGAAATATCTATAAATAATATATTCTTTTTAGTAATTGAAGTGTAAGAATAAAATATTAGAGGAATTACAATTATTATTGATGCAAGACCTATTAGCTTTGCAAAAAAGTAATTTGGATTGCTCCCATAAATATAACCATCAATTAAAGAATATATAAAAGTGGCAGTCAAAGCTATCTTAATATGTTCCCATATGCTTTCGTTGACAGCAAAGAAAATTCCTCCAATTTTATTATGATTAAACTTATCATAAAGAAAATGTGCTATAGTCCCTAAAGCGCTTATAAAGAAAAAACCTATTATAAATACTAACACAATAATCACCTACTCTTATATTATAACTTAATAGTTATTAAAACTCTAGTTATAATTATATTACAATGATATGAATGGTTTAATTAAATATAACAAAAGATATTAAATGAAAAAAATAAAAAACAAACTTATTTTAAGTTTGTTTAATTTCATTATGGGGCTTTA
>CAZLNV010000016.1:0-4406 GCA_964561095.1 uncultured Muribaculaceae bacterium
AAGTTAAGCACTTTAACGGCGAAAATAGTGTAAGCGAAGATAGCAAGTTGCCAATCTTTTTTTGTGCAATAAAAAACTAATTAACATCTAATTAGTTTTTTTATTCAATAACCATATTAAGTTTTAAAAATTCTATTAAATCATTTTCACTCATTGATTCGGTTCTATTTGTTATTACTCTACCATTTTTTGTTATAAACATATGTGGAACCTTCTTTTGATAATTTGTATCATATTCATTGATTATTAAATTATAATCACTATCATTTATTTCATCAACGTAGTAAAAATATAATGGAATCTCATATTTTTCTGAAATTTTTTCAATTATAGGTTTAAAATTATTACAATGACTACAATAAGAAGCACCTATTAATGTTATAACAAATTGATCTTCTTTTGTTTTTTTTACCCATTCATCATAACTAGCATTAAAATTTATATATTGACTTTTATTATCTTGATTTAATGTACTAGTTTGTTCTTCCGTTGAACTATTATTCTCATCAGTTACCTGATCCCTAATATTACTTGATTTATTAATTAAATTGCATCCAGTTAAGGATACAATAATCAATAGACTTAATACTGCTTTTTTCATACAACCTCGTAACTCTTACTATAGCATATTTAGACTACTTTTTAAATATGTAATTGAAAAATTAAAGTTAATTGTGGTATAATTAATAGAGAATAGAATATAGGAGGGAATAATGACAGAATTAAAAAGTAAAACCCCTAAAAAGGAAATTGTGAAGAAAAAAAGTTCATCTAAAGTTAGTATAAAGAAAAAGTCTGCATCTAAAAGTAAAATCTCTAAAATTTCTCCAGTTAAGAAAACAGTAAAAAAGAGAATAAATATTGTTAAAGAAGAACCAAAAAAATCAGATAAATGGTATATATGGTTAAAAAATAATATCATTGAAAATGAAAAAGAGATGAGTAGAACTGATAAAAATAGAAGACTAAAAATTTCTGTTTTTGCTATATTTTGTTTTATAGTAGTGCTTTTATCAACATCAATTATTGATTATTCAACTGCTATGAAAAATGACAGTGAACCACTTTTTGTAATAAAAATAAAAGATAATCATAAACAAGCAACTATTTATTATGGAACTTTCTATAAAGCTTGGAAATGTGATAATGGAGAGTCAACAGTAATATTTGGAAGATATAATTCAGAACTAGGATATTGTAAACTTGAACCAAAATATGATGTTAATGGAATATATACAAATCCTTATGGTGTAAGAATTACAAAATCTCAAATGAATATAATTAAAAATTATTACTTTGATGATTTCATAAATATAAAAAACGATACTGAATTAGTTAATGCTTACAAAATTTCAACAGCTTTAAATAATATATGGTGGGTAAAAACAAAGAGTGAAACAGTTTTAAATAATGATTCAAGTATAGAATTGGCTATTTTTGGAAGAACATATATGAAAGATGGAATTGAAACTTGGGAACTTCAATATACTGATACTAATTATTATAAATGTGTTAAATTGCAAGATGATAAATATGTATTTTCAACATATAATGCTTATAACAAGACATGTGGTAATGATTGGAAGGCACTAACTCTAGATTCAGTAAGTTGTGAACTTGCAAAAAATGATACTGAATTTATAAGCAAGCTTGTAACCATTTCAAAATTATGTAAATAAATATGAACGTTAAGTTCATTTTTTATTTACACTTTATAAAACAAATGTTTGCTTTTAAAGGTATAAGATGATACAATTATTTTGGAAGTGAATATATGGAACTTATTCAAAAAATAGAAATTTTATCAGATGCCGCTAAGTATGATGTATCTTGTAGTTCTAGTGGTTCAAGTAGAAAAAATACTCCTTCAGGTATTGGCAACGCTAGCAGATGTGGAATATGTCATAGTTTTACTAGTGATGGAAGATGTGTTTCTTTATTAAAAATACTTTTAACTAATTCTTGCATATATGATTGTAAATATTGTATTAATAGAAAAACTAATAATATACCTAGAGCAATGTTTACTCCAGAAGAAATAGCCACTCTTACAATTAACTTTTATAAAAGAAATTATATTGAAGGATTATTTTTGTCATCTGCGATAATTAAAAATCCAAATTATACAATGGAGCTTATGTTAGAAGCAATTACTTTACTCAGAAAAAAATATCAATTTAATGGTTACATACACGCTAAAGCAATACCTGGAGCTGATTCTAACTTAATTAAGAAATTAGGATTATTAATTGATAGAATGAGTACAAATATTGAGTTGCCTTCTGCTAAAAGTCTTCAACTTTTAGCACCTGATAAAGAGGGAAATAAAATTAAAGATACAATGAATTTAATTACTAATACAAAAGAAAAGAAATTTGTTCCAGCGGGTCAAACCACCCAGTTAATTGTAGGAGCATCTTCTGATTCTGATTATAGTATTTTGAACTTAACTGAAAATTTATATAAAGTTAATAAATTAAAAAGAGTATACTATTCTGCTTATGTCCCAGTAAATAAGGATAATTTATTACCAACAGTCAAAGAACCTCCTCTTAAACGCGAAAATAGGCTTTATCAAGCAGATTGGTTGCTTAGGTTTTATAATTTCAAGGCAGAAGAACTTTTGACTCGTGATGAGCCTAATTTTAATCTTTTATTAGATCCGAAAGCTGATTGGGCTTTAAGACACTTAAATATTTATCCGGTTGAAATTAATAAGGCAGATTACTTAACATTACTTAGAGTTCCCGGTATAGGAGTTACTTCAGCCAAAAAAATTATTAGTACAAGAAGAAATATAAAAATGAATTATGAAACTTTAAAAAAACTTGGGGTAGTTTTAAAAAGAGCAAAGTATTTTATACTTTGTAATGGAACTTACTATACAAGCTCTGCATTATTTAATAAAAGTTTTATTGAAGCTTCATTAAGTGAAAAAGAAAAATTAAAGTTGCCTGATTATAAGCAATTAGATTTATTTGGAGAGTAATATGAACAAAGTTGATAAAATTTATATATATGATGGAACTTTTGAAGGATTGTTAACAATTGTGTATAAAGTGATTTATGAAAAAAAGATACCGTTAAATATAATGAAAGAAGGAATTTATAAAACAAATTTATTTGAAACATATGAATATATAAATACAAATTATGACTTTTCATCAAAAGTTTTATCATCGATTCCTAAAAAGATATCAGATTTATGCTTGTACTATGTGTATAATTCTTTTTTAGCTAATAAAAAAGATAAAGAAATGAATATATTATTTTTTTTAATAAATGGTTATAAATATGGTAAGAAAATAACCAATCTTAGGAATTTAGATTGTGTTGTACTGACTGAAAAATATGCAAAAATGGTAAGAAGGGAATCACATAGACTTAAGGGATTTGTTAGATTTAAAACAATTAACAATGTTTTATATTCAGAAATTTCTCCCGAGAACGATATTTTAGAATTATTAATTCCTCATTTTAAGAATAGGCTTAAAAATGAGCTTTGGGTAATAGAGGATATAAAAAGAAAAAAAGCTGTTTTTTATAATAAAAAAGAATTTAAAATAATAGATACAAAGAAAATAAATTTTAATAGTCTATTAATAGATAGTGAAGAAATAAATTATGAAAATTTATGGAAAAAGTTTATCAAAAGTGTAACTATAAAAGAACGAAAAAATTTAAGGTGTCAGATGAATTTTATGCCTAAAAAATATTGGAAATATATGAGTGAAATGGAGGCAAATAATGAATAAAGAAATAGTTAGTAAAGATAAAGCAGTTAGTTTAATAAAAGATACAGTGATTAAGTTGTGTGATTATGTATCGTTTACTTTAGGACCCAAGGGTAGGAATGCAATAATTGATACAGAATATACTGAACCATTTATAACTAATGATGGTGTTACAATAGCTAAAAACTTAGAATTAAGCCCTAGGGAAGAGGTAATTGCTAAGATTATTAAAGAAGCATCAATTAAAACTTGTGAAAAGGTGGGTGATGGCACTACTACATCTTTGGTGTTATTAAAATCAATATATTTAGAAAGCTTAAATTATTTAAATAAAGGTATAAGTCCATTTTTAATAAAAGAAGAACTTGATAGATCCGTTAAGTATGTATGTGATGAAATTGTTAAGCAAAGTAAAAAAGCATCTGATAGGGAGTTGCTAAACATTGCAGCCGTTTCTTCAGGCGATAAAGAAGTAGGATTACTTATGAATAAATGTTTTAAAGAAGTTGGCAAAAAAGGAAAAATAATTGTTGAAGAATCAACAAATGAAACTAATAAGTTAGAAATAATAAATGGTATGTTTTTAGAAAATGGTGCAGTATCTTCATTTTTAATAAAAGATAGATTAAAAGAAGAAATTATAGAAAGCCCTTATATATTGGTAGCAGATTA
>CAZLNV010000016.1:4506-19279 GCA_964561095.1 uncultured Muribaculaceae bacterium
TATTAGAAAATAGGATTGCTAACTTAAGCGGAGGTATCGCTTTGATATATGCAGGAGCAAAAACTAAATCTGAAATGATTCTTAACAAAATGAGAATTGAAGACGCTATTTTTGCAACTAAAATGGCTAGTAAAAGAGGATATTCATTAGGCGGCGGCTTAACTTATTATAATATAAGTAATATTATGGATGAAAAAACTATAGGCAATAGAGTATTAAAAAAATCTTTAAAAATGCCTATTAAACAAATAATTATAAATGCAGGAATAGATCCTAATATTGTATTAAAGGAGTTAAAAAATAAAAAAGAAACTGTAGGGTTTGATGCACTAAACAATAAGTTTGTTAATGTGGAATCACGTGGTATAATTGACGCAACTGATGTTTTGGTAGAAGCTTTAAAAAATGCTGCTTCAATCGCAGGAATCTTGCTTACTACTTCATTAATTGTTATATCCTTAAATAAAAAAGAAGAAAAGAATATAACAGAAGTACTTTAATATATTTAAATAATATTATATAATAAGTATAACAAGTATGAAATGTTATACTTATTTTTCGGAGGAAATATGACTAGGGAAGAGTACTTATCAATAGCTAAAAATATAATGGTAAAGAATAATAAGTATGGGGAATACCACAAAGAAAATTTCAATAAATATAATTATGGTGAAATGACTCCAATTAATTCAACTATTATTGAAAATATGCCTAAAGGGTCAAATATAATTTTAAGTGAAGATGTTTATTTGATGTTAACAGCAGTAAATGAAGCAACCAATACTACTAACCAAGAATTTCCATTTTTCTTATACGGTAAAGAAATCGGGAGTAATAGTATTGAATTTGATGAATTTGTTTCATCGACTACAGGTGGAAGGCAAAATGCTACGGCTTCTTTTGATGAAAAAATGATAAGTAATCTGACAAACAAGATAAAATATAATTTTGATAATGGATTAGTTGTATGTCATGGCCACTCACATCCACCTATCGGTGATTTTAATGAAAATTTTTCTTTAGGAGATTTCACTTCATATATTCAAATGAAGCTAGAAAATTCCGTGTTTAGAAATAGAAAAGTTGAATTAACAAGTTGTTTGGTTACCAGCACAGGCGATATTAACTTTGTGTTCTATGATAATACTGAGCAAAATTTTTATAGATTTGTAAATGTGATGGTAAGGGATAAAGATAATAAAATATATCCAGCAAATTGCTATGGCTTAAATCAAACGAAAGGATATAAAAGATAGTATGGATATACCAAAGAATAAGCATTTATTTGGAGTTGTTAAGGTTGGAGAAAAAGGTCAAATTGTTATACCAAATGAAGCTAGAAAAATATTTAATATTAAACCCGGAGATAATTTAATTGTTTTAGGCGATGAAACTCAAGGTATAGCGATATTAAAATCAGAAATGTTTGAATATCTTGCAAAAGATATTATTAAAAACATAAAAGAGGATAAATAATATGCATGAAATGAGATTAAATGACAAGCCTTTTATTAGTATTAAAAACGGAACAAAAGTCATAGAAATAAGATTAAATGATGAAAAGAGAAGAAAAATTAAAATAAATGATATTATTGAATTTAGTAATTTAACTACAAACGAAAAATTAAAAGTTAAAGTAATTGATTTATATAGATATGATAATTTTGATATTTTGTTTAATAGTTTTGATAAGAAGAAACTTGGATATAAAGATAATGAAATAGCTAATCCTAGTGATATGTTGAAATATTATTCAAAAGATGAAGAGAATAAATGGGGTGTTCTTGCTATAGAGATAAAGAAAATATAAGGAGAATAAGATGAACGCAATTGAAATAAAAAAATTAACTAAAGATTATAAAGATGTAAAAGCTGTTGATAACTTAGATTTAGTTATTAAAAGTGGTGAATTATTTTCACTTTTAGGAGTAAATGGTGCTGGTAAAACAACAACTATTAAAATGCTTTCGTGTATTACAACGCCTACAAATGGAGATGCTTTTATTTTAGGAAAAAGCATAATTAAAGATTGTAATGAAGTCAAAAAAGTTATTAGTGTTTCTCCACAAGAGACAGCTGTATCTAATAAACTTAGTGTAATAGAAAATTTAGACTTTATTGCATCTATTTATAACATAGAAAATAAAGATAATAAAATTAATTCTATAATGAAAGAACTTGGTTTAACAAATGTTAAAAAGAAATATCCTAGTAAATTATCAGGAGGATATCAAAGAAGACTTAGTATAGCAATGTCTTTGATAAGTGAACCAAGTGTGTTATTTTTAGATGAACCCACTTTAGGACTTGATGTAATAGCTCGAAGAGAATTATGGAATGAAATTAGAAGTTTAAAGAAAAAGAAAACTATTATATTAACCACTCATTATATGGAAGAAGCAGAAAATTTATCTGACAGGATAGGAATTATGAAGGATGGTAAATTATTAATAGTAGATACACCTAAAAATATTATTAAAAAATATAAAGTAAAGAATATGGAAGATGCTTTTATAAAAGCTACGATGGGGGAATAATTATGAAATCATTAATATTTGCTAAAAGAAATATAAAAGAATTAATTAAAGACCCTCTTAGTTTAATATTTTGTATAGGATTACCATTATTTTTACTAGTTATGATATCTGTTATGCAAAAAAGTATAAAAGTAGATCAATTTGAAATTGAGACATTTGCTCCTGGAATAATTGTATTTAGCTTTGCATTTATAACACTTTTTTCCGCAATGTTAATATCAAACGATAGAAAAAGTTCATTTTTAATAAGATTATATACTTCTCCATTAACAGTAAAAAATTTTGTTATAGGATATACTTTACCATTGTTATTAATTGCTTTAGTGCAGTCGGTTTTATGTTTATTGGTTTCCTCTTTATTTGGACTAACTATAACAACTAACTTACTTATAACATTTTTATTACTTTTACCTGTATCAATACTATTTGTTGGAATAGGCTTTTTATTAGGATCATTTGCGTCTGATAAACAAGTTGGTGGCTTTGCTTCCATTATTATTAACTTAGTGGCATTTACTTCGGGAATGTGGTTTAATATTGAAATGATTGGCGGAATATTTAAAACAATATGTGAGTGGTTACCGTTCTATTCAGCTGTAAATATTATAAAGTACGGTTTAAATGCGTCTGGAAGTGGACTACTAAGAGATTTGATTATTGTATTTATTTATGCATTCGGAATATATATATTATCAATAATAATTTTTAGAAAGAAAATGAAAAATAATTAAATAAAAAAAAGAATCAAATGTTTCATTGGTTCTTTTTTTCAAAGTAATTATACGATTTTGGTAATAAATCATATGTACTGAGTTTTAAACTAATATAATGTGGTATATAGTTTATCATATTCCCAATATTTGAAAGTATATCAAATAGTGATATTTTGATAAGCATCAACACTAAATTTTACCAGATTTAGTTTACATTATCTCATTATTTTGAGTATCTCTCTCATTTACTTTTCAATGTAAATATCCTATTAGATAATGAGTTATTAAAATAAATATTAAAGTTTTTGAAAATAATACTATTTTAAATTAGTTCTAGCATTAAGTTATTTTTTATTTAATATTGTAATATTAAATATATTATATAACTATAGCATCTAGGATAATTAAAAAATATCATATATTTTTTAAGATGTCAATACATATTTAACATAAATTGACAATTTTTGTAAAATGTAATTTGCGTTTTTAGTTTTAATTGATAACAAAAACTATTTATACTATAATATAAATGAAAAGAAATAGAGGTTTTATGAGGATTAGTAATGAATGGAAAGATTACATTTTGTTAGATAGTGGTAATGGTGAAAAATTGGAAAATTGGAATGGTGTCATTCTAAGAAGACCTGATCCGCAGGCTATGTGGGATGTATCAAATTATTTACCTTGGGACAAAGCTGACGCAGTATATAATAGAAGTGAAAAAGGTGGAGGATATTGGAACTTTAATAAGAAACTTAAAGATTACTGGACTATAAGTTATAAACATTTAAATTTTAAAGTAATGCCTACTAGTTTTAAACATACTGGATTATTTCCAGAACAGGCAACTAATTGGGATTTTATGATGGATAAAATTATTCATTCTAATAGACATATAAAAGTATTAAATTTATTTGCATATACAGGTGCTGCTTCCATGGCTTGCTCTTCAGTAGGCGCAGATGTAACTCAAGTTGATGCTTCAAAAGGCATGACTGAATGGGCTAAAGAAAACATGAAATTATCACATTTAGAAAATAATAATATTAGATTTATTGTAGATGATTGTTTAAAATTTGTAGAAAGAGAAGAAAGACGTGGTAATAAATATGACGCTATAGTTATGGATCCACCAGCATATGGAAGAGGACCTAATGGAGAAATGTGGAAATTTGAAAAGAATTTATATACATTAATTGAGGCATGCATGAAAATACTTAGTGATAAACCATTATTCTTTCTTATAAATTCATATACAACGGGTATATCTTCAATAGTTCTTGATAATATTTTAAAAACAACCATATTAAAAAGTTTTCCTGAAGGAAATTTATCTTGTGGAGAGATAGGGCTTCCGGTTAAAAGAGATGAATTAATATTACCATGTGGAATATATGGAATGTGGGAATCAAATGAATAATAGGATAATTTATGAAGATAATCATTTATTGGTTGTTAATAAGCCAATAAATATTCCTGCACAAGAAGATGAATCAAAAGATAGAGATTTACTTACAATGTTAAAAGAATACATAAAAGAAAAATATAATAAGCCAGGAAATGTTTATTTAGGATTGGTTCATCGACTAGATAGACCTACAGGTGGTCTCATGGTGTTTGCAAAAACAAGCAAAGCGGCAAGTAGACTTAGTGAACAAATAAGGGATAAAAAATTTAAAAAAGAATATTCAGTTGTAGTAGAAGGTATCCTTGATAAGAAAAAAGGAAAATTCGAAGATTATTTACTAAAAGATGAAAAAAATAATATAGTTAAAATTAATAATAGAGGTAAATACGCTTCTTTAAATTATGAGGTTGTAAAAGAAGTTGATAATTATTCATTAATAAAAGTTAATTTAGAAACAGGAAGATCTCATCAAATAAGAGTACAATTCTCAAGTAGAGGTTACCCAATATTTGGAGATCATAAATATAATAAAAATGTTAAAGATAGAGAGCAATTAGCTTTATTTGCTTCATCATTAACATTTTACCATCCAACTACAGGAGAAGAGTTAACATTTAACTTAGATATTCCTAATAAAGGTATATGGAAATTATTTATTTAATAAAAAACAAGTAAGAATACTTGTTTTTTTTAATATTTATCATTGAAAATGTCAAATATAAATCCTTTATATAAGCAAATCTTGAAAAGCTATATAGATTATATGTTTTTCACTATTTACATATAAAAATCATTAAAAATATTAAATATTTTTTCTTGAGTAATATTTGCTTTTTCTTTTCCTGACATGTCATTAACTATTTTACCTTCATCAAATATGATTAATCTATTTCCATATTCTAAGGCATATTTTAAATTATGCGTTACCATTAATGCTGTTAAATGGTTGTCATCAATTATTTTCTTTGTTAATTCCATAATTATATCTGCAGTTTTGGGATCTAAGGCAGCAGTATGCTCATCCAATATTAATATTTCTATATCTGATAAAGCTACCATAACTAAGGCTAAAGCTTGTCTTTGCCCACCTGATAATGTATTAACTAATGAATCTAATTTGTTTTCTAATCCCATTTTAAGTAGTTTTAATTTTTCTTTATAATATTCAATCTCATTTTTATCAATGCAATGTGTTAAATCATAGCTGCGACCTTTATTGTCTGCAAGTGAAAGATTTTCTAAAACAGTTAAATTTCCACAAGTTCCAACGCTTGGGTCTTGATACACTCTACCAATAAGCTTATATCTTTCATAATCTTTTAATTTATTTATTTTTTCACCATTAATAAGTATTTTTCCACTATCAATATCAATATTTCCACATATGCAGTTTAATAGTGTTGTTTTGCCACTTCCATTAGAGCCAATAATTGAAACAAAATCATTTTCATTAATAGTAAGATTTAGATCATCAAATATTTTGTTTTTACTTTTATTCTTACGATAAGTTTTATTCAAACCTTTAATTTCGATCATCGCTATCCTCCTTTTTTAATCTCTTTTCACCAATTATTAAGATGACTAAAAATAATACGGCAGTAATAAGTTTTAAATCACTAGCTTCAAACCCATATTTAAGTGCAACGGTTAATAAAAATTTGTATAATATACTTCCAATAATTACTGCTGAAGTATTGTTAACAAATTTATTGTTTTTAAATATTAGTAATCCGATAATTACTGAAGTAATAGCCAATATCATAATTCCAGAGCCCATACTTATATCATAATATCCTTGTTGTTGAACGAGAATGCATCCACCTAAGCCAACTAAGGCATTTGCAATCATCATTCCAATTATTTTAATATGTCCGGTATTTTTTCCTAAAGAAATAACTAACTTTTCATTTTCTCCAACTGCTTTCAATAAGTATCCGGATTTTGTTTTTAAATACCAATCTAATAATAATTTACATATAAGTACAATAATAATAATTATTCCAAAGCATATCCAATAGTTTGTTGAACTTTTAAAAAAACTATTATTAAAAATTGTAGACAAATTATATATGGATATATTTGATTTACCAGCAATTTTTAAATTTATTGAATAAAAAGCCATCATAACTATTATACCTGCTAATAAGTTTTTTACTTTGAGTTTCACGTTAATAAGACCGGTTATTAATCCGACAATAGCTCCTGCTATTATAGAAATAAAAATGCAAATAATTGGATTTATTCCATTTGAAATAAGGATTGCTGTAAGTACTGCTCCTAAAGTAAAGCTTCCTTCTGCACCCATATCTGGAAAATTCAGAATTTTATATGATATATATATACCCAATATCACTATTGAGTATATTAATCCTTGTTCAATAACACTAATTAAGATATTCATTTCAACCTCTTATTTTTTAACATCTATTGCTTCTTTTTTTAATGATTTAGATAAATTAATACCTAATTTTTCTAAATACTCATAATTTACATATAATTTACTATCGTCCATAACAACATAGTTCATTTCTTCTGCCGTGATTTTACCTTTTAATATTTCAGCTGCCATTTCGCCAGATTTAATTCCTAGCTCGTAATAGTCAATACCATTTGCAAAAGCACATCCTAATTTGACTTGTTCAATTTCAGTTCCAATTACAGGTACCTTGTGTTTAAGTGCTATTTCAACGACAGTAGAAATAGCGGATGCTATTGTATTATCATAAGGATTAATTATACAGTCAACATTATTTATGATACTTTCAACGGCTAGTGGAACTTCAGAAGAATTTGATATCCCTTTTTTCACTAATTTCAAATTATATTTACTAACCATACCCTCTAATTTTTCTACTGAATATGAAGCATTTGCTTCACTCGTGTTGTAGATAACTCCGATAGTTTTTGCATCAGGTAATATCTCTTTAATAGATTCTAATTGTTTTTCAAATAAAACTGCATCACTAACTCCTGTAACATTTCCGTCTACTAATTTTGAAGATACAGGATCGGCAACTGCTATGAATACTAATGGAATATTTTTTTCATTTGTTTGAGCAAATACAGCTTGTGATACTGGAGTACCTATTGTTGCTGCTAAATCAACATTTTCGGAAACAAATATGTTTGCAATTAAATTTGCAACTCCCAAATCAAAATTTGAATTTTGAAAATTAATTTTCAAATTTTTCCCATCTTTGATGCCTTCATTTTCTAATCCTTTTTTAAATCCGGCTGCACAGTTATCTAATGAAGGGTGACTGCCAAATTGTGCTAGCCCCACATAATATGTCGCTTTTTTTTCTTCCGAAAAAAGAAAAAAAGAAAGAATAGCAAGAATAACTACTAAACCAGCAATAATAAATTTTTTCATATTTCACCTCTTTATATTAATATTTTCTTCACGCACTTTTGCAATTTCTACAAATTTTGCATTTGTGATGCTTTGCAAATCTATTGGATTTATTTGCAAAGTTTTGCTTCTAAGACCAATCCCACAATATATTTGATCTAAAGAACTTATATTTTCATCTAAAAGAATAATGGATTTTGAATCCGGAAATATAGGAGATATTCCGCCTATTTCAAATCCAAGATTTTTCAACTCATCTTGTTCAACCATTTTTAATGATGATCTACTAACATTTAAAGTATCGGCAAGCTTCTTATAATCAAGCTTGTCTATTCCTAGCAAAGAAACAAATATAATTGTATCATTTACTTTAAATGCTAAAGTTTTGACAATTTTGTCAATATCAAAATTAGTGTTTTTGATACCCATTTCAAAGGTAGAAATATCATTATGAGAATATACATTATATTCTTTTTCACTATTTTCAAGAGATTTTAAAATCTTTTCATATGCATTCATTGTTTTCCTCCGTTCTATTATACTGGGATAAAAATCCAATTCTAATAATTTTAATAATAATATAATAAATAATTTTATAAGTCAACAAATATTAAAAAAGTTGTTGACAAAGAAAAAGAAAAATACTATATTAAGTATAATTATTAAAGAGGAGCTAATATGGAAAAAGCGAATTTTAAAGTAATTATGAAACATTTATGGCAAGACATAAATATGTGGCGTGCTTATTTCAGTTGGCAAAAAAATATTAGTGTGTATGGAATATAAAATGATTATGATTTGATTTGTAATTATTTTTATTTTATAAGGAGGGAAAATGGATTTAGGAAAAACACAAAAAATTATTGAAGAACAAGAAAAAAAATTGCTTGAAAGCAATGATGATTTTTCAACTGATGAAAAAGAAAATTTAGTTCAAATGCTACAACAAGCGGACAAAGAAATTGAAGCTTTAGTTAAGATAAGGCTACAACTTGCAAGACTTAATGAATATAATGATGTTAAAAGAAAAGAACCGGGTACAGAAGGCAGGATGAAAATTTTAGCTATTAAAGAAGCAGATGATAAGACTATTGAAGAAGCTAATAAATTTTTGGAAGAACATCTATTATTACGAGATTATATGTTTGGATATCCTGCGGCAATGACTGAAGATAATAGTGTTACTACATATTTAAAAAATATTGAGTCTAAATTATATTATATGAATAATTGCGGTGACTCAAGTCCATTGACTCGCGGTAATTATCAGATGGATAGTAAAGTTTATGAGCAAAAAACTTTAGACTTGTTTTATGAAAACTTAGGAGTAAAAGCTGAAGACTACTGGGGATATATAACAAGTGGCGGAACAGAGGGCAACTTTTGGGGATTAAGGACAGGATTTGAGATATATCCAAATGGGACATTATATTTTTCAGAAGATGCACATTACAGTATTCCAAAATTTACAAGACTAATTGATAAAAAGAAAGATCCGGATGCTAGTGTCAAAATATTTAATGATTGTCAGATACCAAGCATAAATGGAAAAATAGATACTGAAAAATTATTGGAGACTATTATAAAAAAATATGATTCAGATCATTCTCCAGCAATTATTTCTTTAACTTGGGGTACTACAGTGCTTGGAAATATAGATGATGTTGAATATATTTCTAACAAATTAAAAGAATTGGATATACCACATTATATACATCTTGATGCAGCATTATATGGAGGAATTCCAAAGAACCAAGTTAATGCACCTAGTATAAAAAATTTAGAAGCTTTAGGGGTTGATTCTGTTTCAATAAGTCTCCACAAGTATTTGGGCGCTTCATCAACAAATGGTATTCTAATTTGTAAGAAGGATGTATTAAATAAAAAAAATAATCTTCAAATAGAATATATTGGTCAAGAAGATCCTACATATTTAGGTTCAAGAAATTTTGTACCTTTATCAACATACAATAAAATAATGAATTTATATCAAAGAACTGATGAAAATGATTATGAAAAAAATATTAATTATTTTATGCAAAGAGCTGATGAAAAAGGGCTTGAATACTCAAGAATTGGTAATGGAAATATAATTGTTCTAAAATTAAAAAATAAAGAGTTAGCTAAGAAGTATCAGTTGGCAACGTTTGGAGAAAATAATGGATATGCTCATATTATTATTTTTCCTCATCATAAGCAAGAAATCATCGATGAATTGATAGATGACTTTGCACCAAAAAAGGAGTTAATTCTTTCAAGATAAAATGCTAAGAAAAAAATAATAAATTGTTGACAAACACAATGAAAAATATTATATTATTTTTATACATCTTAGCGTAGGGGTATATTTCAATGGTAGAATATCGGTCTCCAAAACTGCAGATGCGGGTTCAATCCCTGCTACCCCTGCCAATTTTTTAAATCGATGATTTGGAATAGTAATTGTAAAAATTAATACTTTAGAGAGTAACGGTTGGTGAAATGTTACATATTAATTTACAATGAATGGTTCAATGAGAGTTTCTCTGAATTATAGTAGGAGAAAACGGATGTCTTACCGTTAGAAGAGAACATATATGATGGTATATGAAATTAGGTGGCTATAAGAATATTATCTTATCCTTTTTTTGAGGATAAGATTTTTTTTGGAGGTAATATGGGAAAACGATGGTGCAATGTAATTAATTATGAAATGTGGAGGTAAAAATGTATAAAATAATAAACTATGATAAATTTAAAATTAGTGAAAATGAAAAAATTCAAAATGCGATAAAAGAGTATATAGTTGAATCATGTTTGGAAATTGCAAATAGTGCACAATTTCCAACAGATTATAATGATGTTAAAGATCACCTATTTGAAGATGATAGTTATATAAGAATGTTTATAGTAGAAGAGAAAGAAAATCAAGTAATACCTAATATTAAAGGGTTCTTAATATCGGCTTTATTTAAAGGATATAATGATAATACGATATTGCATTGTCATGGTATCATCTTACATCCAGATATCCAAGGATTAGGATTAAGCAAGGCTTTAGTTGCTGAGGCAATTAAAATGACTAATCCAAATATATTAACGGCAAAAACACATAATCCAAGATGCTTTAATTCCTTTGCAAATTGTTATAAATCAATAGCATATTACCCTAATGAATACAATGTGTTAGATGATGACATACGTAAAGTAGCAGCAAGTGATCCGTTTATTAGTGTAGTTAATGATGACTTAGTATATAAGAATGCATATCCTGATGAAAAAATACAGCAGACAAACAGAAACAATGGAGTGAAATCAATATTTCAAAAATTAGATTCTACTGATGCTCAAGCTATAGTTGTTATTTTAGATGATTCAAAATTAAATATTGAGCAAGGAATAAAAAGGACTAGGAAGCTTATATAATGAACGAACTAGAATTATTATCTAAATTAGTTACATATAAAACAGTTTATAAAAAGTATAATGAATTTGATAAATGTTTTGATTTTATTGAAGAATATTTGAAAGACTCGAAATCAAAATTATATATAAAAAAGTATAAACATAATAATGATAAAATGATCTTAATCAGTAATTCTGTTGGATGTCAGTACGATATAGTGTTTTGTGGCCATATTGATGTTGTTCCAGGGGAGTCAAAACTATTTAGACCCAGAATTATTAACAACAGATTATATGGACGTGGCTCTATAGACATGAAAGGCCATGTAGCTATAATGATTAATATGATGAAAGAAATTGATAATTCAAAAAAGATTGCATTAGTATTAACAAGTGATGAAGAACGCGGAGGGTTTAATGGCCTACCATATTTAATTGAAAATAAATATATTAATACCAAATTAGCAATAGTTCCTGATGGAGGAAATAATTTTGAATTAGTAGCTGAAGAAAAAGGAGTTTTACAATTAAGGGTTATTAGTGAAGGAAAAGAAGCACACTCATCAAGGCCTTTTGATGGTGTAAATGCAATAAAAAAATTAACAGATTTATATTCACACTTATTAAAGAAATATCCTTTGCCAAAAAAAGAAAAAGATTACAGGAGCAGTATTAATTTAGGCATAATAAAAGGTGGAGATGCACTAAATAAGGTGCCAAATAAGGCATATATGGAATTAGATATTAGACATATAAATAGTGACAAAAAAGAAGACTTTATAAATTTGATTCAAGGATTTGATTCAACTCTTAAAATAAAAGTATTAGCAGAAGGCTATTCATTTTTTACAGATTTAGACAATGAGTATATAAAAAAATATATTTGCTGTTCTGAAAAGGTACTCAAAAGAAAAGTTAAAATTAAAAGATGTGAAAGTAGTGGTGATGCTAGATTTTTTTCTAAAAACAATATACCATGTGTTATAATGAATGCAGAAGGTGGAAACATTCATGGTAAAAATGAATATATAGAAATAAATAGTATAGAAAAGTTAAAAGAAATATATAAAAAAATAATAAAAGAAATATAAGGAGGAATTTTATTATGAAAAGAGTTTTAACAGGGTTACAACCAACAGGTGTAATAACATTAGGAAATTATATAGGGGCAATTAAGCAAATGGTAGAGTTTCAAAATGAATATGAATCATTTATATTCGTTGCGGACTTACATTCTATTACTGTTCCACAAGATAAAGAACTTATATCAAAAAATACAAAAAATCTAATAGCTCTTTATTTGGCTTGCGGAATAGACCCAAAAAAGAATGTGATATTTATTCAATCTGAAAATGTATACCATGCAAGTTTATCTTGGTTATTAGAATGCAATACTTATTTTGGAGAATTATCTAGAATGCATCAATTCAAAGAAAAAAGTAAAAATAAAGAAAATTTTACAGTAGGATTATTTACATATCCTGCTTTAATGGCAGCAGATATTCTTCTATATGATATTGATTACGTACCTGTTGGTATAGATCAAAAACAGCATGTTGAAATAACTAGAGATATAGCTATCAGATTTAATAAGAAGTTTGGAGAAACGTTTACTGTTCCAGAACCACTAATTTCTACAACAGGAACAAAAATAATGGATTTACAAGATCCAAATAAAAAAATGAGTAAATCATCTCCAAATCCAAAAGGAGTTATAAGGTTATTAGATGACCTAGACTCTATTAGAAAAAAGATTATGGGAGCAGCTACAGATAGTGAATCAATAGTAAAATTTGATGCAGATAATAAGCCGGGTATTTCAAATCTTATGAATATTTATAGTTCATTAACAAATAAAGATATGAAAGAAATAGAAAAAGAATTTGAAGGATGCAACTATGGAACGTTTAAGAAAAAAGTAGCAGATGTTGTAGTAGAAGAAGTATCAAAGATTCAAGAAAAGTATAATTATTTCATTAATTCAGATGAATTAGATAAAATATTAGATGCAGGGGCAAAGAAAACAATAAAGATTGCAAAAGCAAAATATGAACTTGCAAAAAATAATATGGGGATTCATAGATAAATACAAAAAGATTCTCAAATAATTTATTAATAATTTTTAAAATATTAAAAGCACATTAAAAGTGCTTTTTGTTTTTAAATATTTAATTTATATGTAATTGTAAAAACAAGTAATTAGTGATAGACTTACAATGGCGAATAATATGAAAGAAAATAAAAAATCTAAAAAAAGAATGAAATTAATATTAGTTATAGTAGGAATACTTTTATTTCTATGTGTTTTAACTTTTATATCATACAAAATGTTTTTTGATAAAGAAAAAATAATTATAGATTATGGAGATGAATTAGTAAAGATTGAAATAAGTGATGATATTAATAGTACAGTAGTTCTTCCTGAACCTAAGAAAAAAGAAGGTTATAAGTTTAGTTATTATAAAATTAATGGAGAATTATTTAATGAAAACTCAGTATCAGATATACGCAGGTCAATCACATTATATCCTGTCTACATTAAAGAAGATACAGAAGTTACAAACGTAACATTTGAATTAGATGAATCATATGATAAAGAAACTATTACAGTAGATTTTGTAAAAGGTGGAGAAATTATTTTACCTGCTGTTCCACAGAAACACAGATACATTTTTATAGGTTGGAAAGATTCAAAAGGTAACTTTGTACATAATGGAGATATTTTAACAGAAGACTTAATGATCATTATTCCTATATGGGAAGAAAATAAAAACATTTCTAAAGATGGATATACTTGTGAGTATGAATATGACGCTGTATGTGAAATAAATAATAAATATGAATGTGAATGTAAAAAGCAAGGTAATGCAATAATAGAATCTTATCAATGTTCAGCTGGTACATATAGTGAAAAAGAAAATAAGTGTATAATAAAAGAAGATGCAACACCAACTTGTAATACAGGTACATATGATGAAGCAAGTGGCGGATGCAGAGTAACAACTAATACAATAAAAAAATGTGCTAAAGGAGATTTAATACAAGGAATGTGCTACTATAATGCACTACCAGGTTGGGATTCAGCAGAAGCTGCCTGCGTTGGATTTTACTTTGGACTTATAGCTAATAAATGCTATAGAAGTGAAGCAAAACCTGTAACAGCATGCCCAAGTGGATATAAATTAGAAAGTAGTACTTGTTATAAAACAGTAAAAGCTGACATGTGTAAATCAGGGTATGAATTAATAGAAGAAGATGGTAAAAAAGTATGTATTAGTAAAATTAATAAAACACCAGTATATAAATGTAATGAAGGATATACTTTAGAAGATTATCTTTGCATACAAAAATATACAACTTCTTCAGAATATAAAAGCGA
>CAZLNV010000017.1:0-19091 GCA_964561095.1 uncultured Muribaculaceae bacterium
AAAATTAGTGAAGAAGAGTAAATTTATATTTACTCTTCTTTATATATGATATAATAATTAGCAAAGCAACTGATTTTATACAAAAAGATACTGATTTTTGGTAGTGCTACCAGGTATATAAGTAATATAATTTTGGTGGAGGTGAAAAATAATATGAAATTTTGCGACAAACTTGCAAAAAAGAGAAAGGAAAATAATTTATCTCAAGAACTTTTGGCTGATAAATTAAAAATGTCTAGACAAGCAATATCTAAATGGGAATCTGGCTCTTCATATCCGGATATGGAAACAATCATAAAATTGTGTAAAATTCTTAACTGTCCAATTAGTGATTTATTAGACGATGATGCACTAGGAGATATGGCACCCGCTAAGAATCGTAAATTTAATATTTATGATTGGATTAAAGATTTATTAAAATTTATTACTAAGACATATAATATGTTTTGCAGTATGACTTTTAAAGAAAAAATCAAATGTATAATAGAGATGATTATAATCGTTTTATTAATTGTACTTTCTTGGACATTAATAGGTTCCATATTAAGAACTACATTTATAAATTTATTACAATTTTTACCAGATAAATTATATGGTTACTTTATTAATCTTTTATATTTTATTTATGAAATTATTGGTGTAGCATTAGGATTTATTATAGTAATTCATTTATTCAAAACAAGATATTTAGATTACTTCGTTATAATTGAAGATAATGATGTAGATGTGAGAACTAAAGAAGAACCTATTGAAGAAAACAAAATAATAAAAGAAAATAAAAAGGGTATAATTAATGAAAAACCAAAAGAAAAAATAATTATTAGAGATCCAAAGCATTCATCATATAGTTTTATTAATGGATTTATTAAAATCATAATGTTTTTTATAAAATTATTTTTAATATTTATAGGATGTTTCTTAATAATAAGCTTTATATTTATATCATTTGCTTTATTTTCTAGTATATTTTATTTAAAAAATGGTTTATTCTTTTTGGGAACATTTGCTTTTTCATTGGGATGTCTTGGGTTAAACTTTATGATTCTGGAGTCAATATATGACATTATTTTTAATAGGAAATACCATTTCTTAAGACAATTTATTACCTTTATAGCAAGTCTTTTGTTAATAGGCTTTGGTATTGCATTAAGCGTTAACTCATACTTAAAATTTGATACTACTACGAATATAGATCCTTATCTAAAAACAACTACTGAATATGTGAATATGTCTAATAATTTAGTTTTAATGCCAAATGAAAATTTTGATATAGTAGTTGATAACTCTGTTGATAATATAAAAGTTGAAATTACGGAACTAAAAAGCCAAAAAACATATTTATTTAATTATGAAGATAAAAATTATAAAGTAGTTGGATACAATTATAGTTATAATACCATTGATTCTATCAATTTGTTTATAGAGTTGTTTAAAGATAAAAGAACATTTAATTATAACTATGAAACTAAAATAAAAGTATATATATCAAAGAAGAATCTGGATATAATAAATAATAATATAAATCGATATAATACTTATTAGATAGCGTTTATAAACGCTATTTTTTGTTGTAAGAAATATTTGTTTTTGTCAAGTTGCAAAAAATAATATTAATGGTATAATAAAATGGCTTAAAAAAGTAAGTGAAGGGGAGTTGAAACATAAAGATGGAAAATAATCCAACTTCATTAAAAGAGACTTTAGAAAGACTTTTGATGGAAAATGATACTATATTCATAGTGGCTCATGATAATCCGGTTTTTGATGCTTTGGGTGCGGAAATAGGAATGTCGCTTATTTGTGAAAAATTTAAAAAAAGAGTTTTTATTGTAATTGATGATGATATTAATTCAATTGAAAGCGGTACTGAAAAAATAGTTGAAGATATAAAAAATAGATTTCCAATTATTAAAGCTTCAGAAATACAAAATTTAAAAGGAAATAAAAATTTATTAATTGTTTTAGACGTAAATAAAGAATATTTAGTTAGTGTGAAGCCCTATTTTAAAATATTTGAAGATATTATTATAATTGACCATCATAATTCAGATGAGAAAACAATAAAAAACTCTTATAAGTTTATTTATCCAGAAATTTCTAGCACATCAGAAATAATGGCAAACTTAATGAGTCAATTTTGTGTTAAATATAATCCTAAAGATTATGCTAGTTATTTACTAGCAGGTATAATGCTAGATACAAATAATTTTACTAAAAATACAAGCGCCAAAACGCATGAAGCAGCATTGAAATTAATAAAAAATGGTGCTAATTCAGCAATGGCAAACAATTTATTCTTAGAAGATTTTAAAAAAGATAGAGTTGTTCAAAGATTAGTAGAAGAAACAAACTTCTTTGAATTTAATTTAGCCATAACATGTGATAGTAAAAATAGTGATGTTATTTATGCTAAAGAAGATTTAGCTAAAGCTGCAGACTATTTATTAAAGTATAATGTAAATGCATCATTTGTAATCGGTAAAATTAATGAAGACACTTTTTACATAAGTGCTAGGAGTAAAGGAATTATAGATGTAGGGCAGATTATGTCTGCTTTTCCTAGTGGTGGAGGTAATATGCATTCAGCTGCCGCTAAAGTTCCAGCTTCCATTTCAATTGAAGAGTTAAAAAGCATATTAACAAATACTTTAACTCCCGGATATTTTGCAAATGAAGAAAATAAATCTTCAATGAGTTTAAAATTAGTTAGGTAGAAAATATGAAAGAAATAAAAAAAGTAAATGATCCATTTTTGATTAATTGTCCAATATTGGATTTACATGGAGAAACTTATGAAATAAGTAAGGTACTTACAAAAATTTTTATTGAAGATAATATGAAATTGAAAAACAAAAAATTGGTTATAATACATGGCAGAGGAATGGGAATTGTAAAGTCTGCAGTAAGAGAAGAACTAAAACAAAATAGATATGTAGAGAAATTTTATACCGATAATTTTAATGATGGAATGACAATAGTAGATTTAAAATAACATATATTTTATTATGAACTCAAAAGAAAGTGAATTGAAGAGATTAACAAGCCTAGATATCGTCTATGTTGTTTTCATCATTGTTGCTGCAGCATCAATTTATTTAATTGAACTTGAAAAAAAAGATATAATAAATAATACAAATAAACATGAAGAAATAGATAATGTAATAAAACCAATACTTTTACTTGCATTATTAATTTGTTATTTATACTTTGCATATGATAAATATAAAAATATAAAATATAACACGACTTTTAATAAAAACTTAGATATAGGTGCCTCTATTTTAATGGCAATTGCAATTATAATACTTTTGTATTTGGAATTAAGTGATACTGATGCAATTATTGATATTGTATAAAAAAAATAATATAATAAATATGAGGTAACAATGAAAATAAAAGTAAAAGGTGTATATAAACATTTTAAAGGAAATTATTACTTGGTAGAAGATATAGCAATAGATAGTGAAACAGAAAAGCAATGTGTAATATATAGAGCACTTTACGGAGATGGTACTTTATATGTAAGACCATTAGATATGTTTTTAAGCAAAGTAGATCATAAAAAGTATCCCGATATCAAACAAAAATATAGATTTGAATTGCAAGAAAATAAAATTGAAAATTCAGTTTTGTTTAAGGAATAACTGCTATTATAATAATGTTGTAAGAAAAATACAATTTAAAGAAAGAGAGAAAAAAATGAAACAAAACAGGAAATTAAAAAACTTAATTACCATTACCTTAATAATTATAATCTGTGCGAGTATAATATTTACAATGTTTTATGCTAAAAATCATTTGACCACGTCTAATTCAAGCCTTAATGCTACTACGCCTCCGGAAATGCCATCTATGGAAAATAGTGGGCAGATGGTGACGCCACCCGAAAAACCTAGTGGTGAAACCGGTTCAATGCAAAACCCACCAGAAATGTCATTGGGGGAAATTTCAAATGAAAGTGCTGGAAGTATTGTAACTAATTCAATACCAAGCATATATTATGTTATTTTTGGAATAGAAGGATTATTTTTATCTATTTTGATTATGTATTTAATTATGTCAAAATTTAATAAAAAGACATTTAAAGAAATATTTGTTTCATCCGACAAAGTGACAATTTATATATTATGTGTAGTCATTTTAACTGCGACATTAACTTTGACTAATGGATATATTAAAAATAATTATTTTTTAAATAACAATACGAAAAGTGACACTATTCCAAACGGGAATCAAACTACTAACATTTCATATTCATCAGAACACGAGATAACAGAATCTACGGAAATATCAAGTGGGTCTTATACTAGTGATAAATCTGATCAAAATGCATTATTAGTAAGTGGCAATATTGAAACAACAATATCTAATATAACAGTATCTAAAACCGGAGACTCTGATGGTGGAGATAATACAAGCTTTTATGGTACAAATTCTGCAATAATTGCTAAAGGCGGTGCAAATTTAACATTAAAAAATGTTAATATTACAACTAATGCTACTGGAGCAAATGGTGTATTTAGTTATGGAGGGTCTGCAACAACCTCTAATACAAGTACTGATAACACAACAATTAATATTAGCAATTCGCAAATCACTACTAGCAAGGATAATTCCGGCGGAATTATGACTACTGGTGGCGGAATTATGAATGCCACAAACTTAATAGTTAATACTGCTGGAACTTCAAGTGCAGCAATTAGATCTGATAGAGGTGGAGGAACAGTGAATGTAGATAGTGGTACATATAAGACTACAGGGATAGGATCTCCTGCTATATATTCTACAGCAGAAATTACTGTAAAAAATGCTAGTTTAATATCAACTGCTTCAGAAGGAATAGTAATCGAGGGTAAGAATTCAGTTACACTTGAAAATGTAAATTTAACAGATACAAACAATAAATTAAATGGTTTATCCACAACTTATAAAAATATATTTATATATCAATCAATGAGTGGAGATGCAGATACAGGGAATGCTTCTTTTGCTTCAACTAATAGTGTAATAACAACTAATAAAGGAGACTCATTTTATGTAACAAATACTTCTGCTAGTATAGATTTAACTAATAATAAAATTGTTAATAACGATGCAAATGGAAATTTTTTAAGAATACAAAAAGATTCTTGGGGAAATTCCGGATCTAATGGAGGAACAGTTAGCCTAAATTTAAATAGCCAAGATATTATTGGTAATATAGTTGTAGATTCTATTTCCTCATTAAACATGAGCATGAAAACAGATTCTTATTATGAGGGTGTTATTAATGGTGATAATACTGCAAAATCAATTACTTTAACAATTGATGCAACTTCTAAAATAAAATTAACTAAAGATAGTTATGTTAGTAGTTTAACTGATGCTGATTCAAGTTATAGCAATATTAATTTTAACGGTTATAAATTATATGTTAATGGGAAGGCAATTAATAAATAGTAAAGAGAAATTATGAATCAAAATAATTTATATTTATTAAAATTTAGACTTAATAGAATTAAAAACCAAACAGATAAAGTTTCATTTGGAAAAATGCGTATGTATAAAATGGAATTTATTACATATAAACCATATATTTTAGCTAGAAGAAGATATGAAAAAAACAATTGAATATGATTAGTATTTATGATAAAATATATAAACGAGGAGAAAATTATGGAACAATTTTTAGAAGTAGCACTTATAATAGTATCTTTATTATTAATAGCAATAGTTTTATTACAAAGCAATAAGGCAAGTGATGCTAGTCAAATTATTACAGGTGGTAATAGTATGCTTTTGGCTAATAGAAAAGAAAGAGGAGGAGAAAAGTTTATCAGTAGATTTACTTATTCCCTAGGAGTTCTTTTTATCGTAATAGCTTTAGCATTATCAATTTAAAATAATCTTTTATTGGGGGAAAGATTATGACAGATATCTTTCTTCAAAGATAAAGTAAGCAAAGCTTATAAATTGTCAAACGAGACTAAAATATTGAAAGATAATAAACATCTACATGATGTTTTTTTTTGACCCTTGTGATAAAATGTTATTAGAGGTAAATAATGAAAAACAAAATTATAGAAATATTAAAAGCAAGTGATAGAAGTATGGATGGGATAAGCATAATGAATCTAATTAAAAATGAGTATACTCCTTTAGAGTTGGAAACTTTACTTAGTGAACTAGATTCACTATGCAAAGATGGTACACTTTATCAAAGAAAAGACAATAATTATATGCTGTTTGAAAGAAGTAACTTATTAAAAGGAGAACTTCAAGTTACTTCAAGTGGCAGTGGTTTTGTATTATTAGAAGGAGCAGACCTGTATATACCAATTAAAAATTTAAATGGTGCAAATGATAAGGATATAGTTATTGCAGAAGTTACAAAAAATAAAGGAGTTAGAAAAGAAGGAAGAATACTTCGAGTATTACAAAGAAGTTTTGGGTCTTCTTTGGCTGAGGTAACCCTTAACAATGGAAAACTTTGTTTAAATTTATTAGATAAAGAAATAAATAATAAATATGAACTTATAATAGAAGAAAATAGTTTAAATTTGGTAGAGGGATTAATAGTAAAGATTGAAATAGTAAAAGAAATATCAAAAAACAAGTTTGTTGTTAGAGTGGTAAGCGTACTAGGACATAAAAATAGTCCTGATATTGATACATTGAAAGTATGTAGTGAATTTGATATAGAAACAGAATTCAATCAAGAAGTGAAGGAAGAAGTAAAAAAGATTCCTAATGAAATAGATAAGCAAGAATTACAAAACAGATTAGATTTAAGAGATAAAATGATATTTACAATTGATGGGGCTGATACAAAAGATATAGATGATGCGATAAGTGTAACAATGTTGGATAATGGTAATTATGAATTAGGTGTCCACATCGCTGATGTATCATTTTATGTAAAAGAAGGTTCCAAATTAAAAAAGACTGCATTTAGAAGAGGAAACTCTGTATATTTAGCAGACAGAGTTATCCCAATGTTACCAGTTGAACTTTCAAATGGAATATGCTCATTAAATGAACATTCAGATAGATTTACATTTTCTTGTATTATGGAAATTGACGCTAAAGGAAGTACTGTAAAATCTAATATATGTAAATCAGTAATAAATTCAAAAAAGAAAATGACTTATGAAAATGTTAATAGAATATTTGCCGGAGAAAATGTCGAAGGATATCAAGAATTTAAAGATACTTTGTTTCTGATGAAAGATTTATATGAAATATTAGATAAAGATAAAATAAGACGTGGTAAATTAGATTTTATTTCAGATGAGATAAAACTAATAGTTGATGAAAATGGTAAAGTTATAGAAGTTAAAAAATATGAGACAGGTATAGGCCAAAGATTAATTGAAAATTTTATGATTGCTGCAAACGAAGCAGTTGGTACAACTATCTATAATATGGATCTGCCTTTTATATATCGTGTACATGACATACCTAGTTCAGAGAAACTAAAAGAATTTATTAACTTTGTTTCTTTGCTTGGGCATAAAATAATAGGCAAGCATAATTTTGAAGGAATAAAGCCAAAAGAATTGCAAGATGTTTTGCATCAATTAGAAAAATTTAAAGAATATAAATTCTTAAACAAGAAGTTACTTAGATGTATGAAAAAAGCAGAATACTCATCAACGAATATTGGCCACTTTGGATTAGCCTTGGAAAATTATACCCATTTTACGTCTCCGATTAGAAGATATAGTGATTTAATCGCGCACTTTTTCTTGAATGAGTATTTGGTAAATAATAATTATTCAAAAGAATTTATTAATACTTGGAATAACGCTTTACCATTTATCTGTGAACATATTTCTAAAACAGAAATTGATGCTGAAGATTGTGAATATGAAGTAAATGATATGAAAATAGCCGAATATATGGAAGGCCATATTGGAGAAATATATGAAGGAAATATAGATGGATGCTTATCAAAAGGATTTTTTGTGGAAACTGATAACCTTATTAGTGGTTTAGTATCTTTAGAAACATTACCTAAGTTTTATACTTATAGTGAAGAATTAAATGCATATTTGGATAAGAAGAAAAGAGTGTGTTTTAAAATAGGAGACCGAGTAAAAGTCAAATGCATTGGGGCTTCTAAAGAAAAGAGACAGGTTGACTTCACTATTTATGAAGGAGAAGATGAAAATGGAAATACTAAATAGAAAGGCTAAATTTAATTATTTTATAGAATCTGAAATAGAATGTGGGATTGAACTTAATGGGACTGAAGTAAAAAGTATTAGAGAGGGTTCGGCCAATATTAATGAAAGCTATGCTAGAATAAAAAATAGTGAGATATATTTAATAAACATGTTTATATCAAAATATAAAGAAGGAAATACCTTTAATCATGAAGAAACTAGAGAAAGAAAATTATTACTTCATAAAAATGAAATAAAAAAGATAAGTAAAGAAGTAGAATTACAAAAATTAACTTTAATACCTTTAAAGCTGTACTTTGTAAGAGGCAAGGCTAAAATCCTTTTAGGAGTATGCAAAGGCAAAAAACTTTATGATAAAAGAGAAGCTATAAAACAAAGAGATTTGCAGAGAAAAGGAATATAAAAGTGTTGAAAAAAATATTTATTATTTTATAATAAATAATAAATGGAGGATTTATGGATTTTATATTGAAAAGTAAGGGCGTGTTTGAACTAACAAAAAAAGAAGTATTGGGTGTATACTATGCGAACAAAAAAGAATGGGATGATAAAGTAATTGTTAGTTACTTTGAGAGCAAAGAAAGTGGAATAGTAATAAAAACCATATTGGAAGATCATAATAACACTGATAATTTGTATATAACATTTAGTGATGATTCAGCTACTGATAGGGAATTCTATGAGGCAATAATTTTAGGAATAAATATGGAATTAAATGAAAGCCGAAATAAACTTATAAGAAGAACTGAAAATAAAAACTTAAAAGTTCAACTCAATTATAAAAAATATATGGATGACAATAGGCTTGAGGAAGCATTTAAAAAAAATATTGACCCTAATGAACTCGGTTATGAAATACCAGAATATTGGTATTTGATTCCGGGTTATGCTTCCGAGTACCAGCAAAAAATGATATTAACAGAGGCTGAAGAACTAAAAATACGTACTAGTAATATAAGATTGTATGAGCAAAATAGAGATGACTATATAAATTGGGATGAGTATTTTTTGGCTTCTGCAATACTTACTTCAATGAGAAGTAAAGACCCTTCAACTCAGGTAGGGTGTTGTATCGTAAATGATAGTAATATTAAATTGTCAGAAGGATATAACGGAGCCCCTGCAGGCTGGGAAGATAGCAAATTTCCTTGGGCTAGAGAAGGTGAAAATAACGAGACAAAATATCCGTATGTAGTGCATTCTGAAGCAAATGCAATAACTCATTGTATTGGACAAGGTATTAATTTAAACTCTTCTAGGATATATGTTAGTTTATTTCCTTGTAGTAAATGTGCATTATTGATTGTACAAAGTGGAATAAAGGAAGTTATATATTTATCAGACAAATATAATGAAACAGAAGACAACATTGCTGCTAAAAGAATATTTGATACATGTGGTATTAATTATAGACAATTAGTACCCGATAAAGAGTTGACATTAAAATTAAAATTGTAAGATATATGTAAAGTATATCTTTTTTATATTAATAAATGGTATAATATTTTTATATAATGTAGAAAGAGATTATTATGAAAAAAATTTTAATAACATATGCAAACTATGGAAATGGGCATAAAAAGATTGCTGAATATATTAGTAATTATATAAATAGTGAAAATGAATATGAAATAAAAATGGTGGATATATTGGATTATACAGGTAAGTTGTGTAACTTTTCTGTTAAAATTCATAATTATATATATAAGCACCATTTTGAGCATTTGTTTTCATTTTTATATGAAGGAGCAAATAATAAAATAATCGGAGGATTATACAATATCTTATTTAAAAGAATTATATATAATAAAAAGCTTAAAAAGACATTTCTAGAATTTAGTCCTGATTTAGTTATATCTTCACATTTTTTTGGCAGCAATATTGCACATAATTTAAACTCTAAAAATTTACTAAATGCTAAAATAATGACAATTATCACAGACTATAAACTGCACAGGTTTTGGATAGCTAATAAAGATTCGGAAGAGATGTTTATTGTTGCCAATGAACTTGTAAAAAAAGAATTAATCAAACATAAAATTCAACCATCTAAAATTTTTCCGTTTGGTTTACCTTTCGATATAACTTTACTCAATAATATATCATCTCTAGAACAAATATATAGAAAATATAATATAGATAAAAATAAAAAAATAATATTGTTTTTTGGTGGAGGTGGGAATGGTAGCTCTGCTTATATAAAATATTACAAAGAATTATTGAAATTAGGTTTAAAGGATATAGAAATTATTTTTGTGAGTGGAAAAAGTAAGCAAGCTGAATATGAAGCATTAAAATATAAAAGGAAATATAATGCAAGTAATGTACACGTGTTAGGCTTTATTAATAATGTATATGAGCTAATGAGTATATCATCTTTGGTAATATCTAAACCGGGAGGCGCAACTGTAACGGAATGTCTAGAAACAGAAAATGTAATGCTATTGCTTCCAGGAATGGGAGGGCAAGAGAAGTATAATGCAAAATTTGTTTGCAAAAATAATTATGGAGTTTCTGTGAGGTTCCTATTTACTTTTAAAAGAAATGTATTAAAACTAGTAAATAACCCTAAAGAATTTGAAAAATATAAGAATAGTTATAAGAAGCATGACAAAAATAAATCACTAGAAAAAATAAATAAATTAATAAAAGAAATACTAAAATAAAAAAACACATGATTTATTCATGTGTTTTTTCAGAATGTTCAAGAACTCTTCTATTTGTTATTTCTTTGAATAGATCATACTCAACATCATTTTCATTTTTTGTTTTTTCAATCATAGAAGATTTTAACAATTTACTATATGCTTTCATTTGACCAATCTCGTCTGTAATAAAATCAAAAGCATCAATATCAAAAACGATTTCAATACCATCTTCACTTGTAAATATTACATATTTTGAATTAAAAGCATAACTAACTTTATCAAAAGATGTTCCAATATATTCTCTTTTTTTATTTGTAATATCTTCTACGTAAATTGCAACGTGATCATTTCCATCAGCAGTAAAAAAATGTTCAACAACTTTTATGTTATTTCCTATTTTTGTTTTAATAGTCTTTGCCATATGAAACCTACCTCTTTTCTTTAATTTTATGGTTTATTATACAAAAAATAATTCTTGCTGTCAAGAATTATTAACAAACCTTTTTGGTGGAGCTGACGAGTATTGAGCTCGTGTCCAAAATATTAACCAAAAAAACATCTACAAGTTTAGATAGTTTTTAATTTAAATAATTAGTAAGGATTACTATCTTTCCACTAATTATCATAGTTTAGTTAAATTCTTTATTTATCCTAAACAAATAAATAATATAGTTTGTTTTTATGAGTCCCAATTTCTACCCAACAAACAAAAGTAGAGTGGAACCACCTCTATATACCTAGTTTAGGCAAAAGCAGGTGAAAAATTATTTTGTTTTCCGATTATTTCGGTTTTTACATTTTAAAGTGTGACCACTACTTGCATTTAATAAGTCAATCAAATTGTCGAATCAATTCAGCCCCATATTAGTTAGTGTCTATAATTATATCACAATACATGCAGTTGTTCAACCAAAAATTAAAAATGGTAATTAATTACCATTTTTCTCGTATTGCTTTTGTAAGACTTTACGATACTGTTCTTTACTTGAATTAGTTAAAAAGTCAAGACAATATCCTCTAAAATATTTTCCTACGCCAAGTGCGTAGTCATTTGTTTCATAAAATCCATGAGCAATATGAAACTTAAAATTTATACTTAATTTTTCACAATAATAGTTAAATAGGTCCATTATTATTTCATTACTCAAAGTATTACGATAAATCGTAAAACCAAATGCGTCTCCTAATATAAAAGGTTCTGTTTTCATTCCAAATCCCTCGAAAGTAAGATTTGCCTCATAAGAATTAAAATCTTGTTCCATAACCAATATTTTAGAAGAATTATTTTCTTCGATTATTTTAATGCTATTATAAATGCTAAGCATTAATTGTATCATTTTTTCTTGTGCAACTTGTCGCTCAGCACTTAACATTTTTTTTGATTCAACAATATCAAAGACAAACATATGATAAACACCATATAGTTGAGCATTTGCAATCAAATTATTGTATTCAGATGTTGACATAATTACTCCCTAACAATTATATTATACCATTAATATTTTATAAAAGTGGATTGAGTTAATATTTAATGGTCATGTTATGTCAGGAGTACAACAATTCCTAGGCAAAGCTGATAGTAAATAATGACTTAAGACCCCCCCAAAAAAATTATATTATACTTTTGATATGCACAGCTAGAAAAATAGATTTTTTTAATTCGTTGTAAAGATTATTATTAGTTTAGTAATGAACATATAAATATAAAGATCAACTTGTCATGAAAGTTGACCTAATCTTAATTACTTAGTTGCTTTTGCTTTTACTACGTATTTTCCATCTGGAACATATCCAAAGAAATATTTTCCTTCTCTATTTGTTGTGGTAATACTTAATAAGCTTTCTTTATTGTCTTCTTCATTTACTTTATATAATCCTACAAAAGCACCCTCAATTGGTACTAATGTTTCGCTATCACTTATTACTCCGTTAATTGTTCCTTCTTTGGCTGTAGATAATTTATCTAAATATAAAGTTTCACTAGTATTTACACCATCAGATATAGTTACATTAAATGGAACAGTTAATATATAATCATCGTTTGATGCTTCAAGTCTGTATGTTCCTGCTGTTAAATTGTAAAATACGTATTCACCATCAGTAGCACTATATGTTTCTGAAATTACAGTACTTGGATCATTTAAAGTTGATAATGTTAACTTTATTTTTGATAAAGTTGCTTTATTTTTATCATAAGTCACCCCATAAACTGTTCCTTTTGTATAAACAGTATTTTCAGTTAATACTATATTTGATATTGTTACTGATTCATCAGTTATAGTTGTAGTGACTTTTTCAGATATTGAGTATCCATCTTTTACCGCATAAACCAAATAAGTTCCTGGTTGTAATGATGTGATATTATAAGTACCTGTTTCATTAGTCATTGTATGCTTTATTGGATTATAGTTTAAATCAAATACTTTAACAGTAGCTCCCGATATTGCGGTACCAGTATTATTTACAACTCTACCGGTTATACCGCCATCTACTTCTTCATCAATTTTAGTTAATGCTAAATTTTGTACAACTTCTTCTATTTTATCAATTTCTATCCCATTACTATAATTTAATAAAAATTCATCATTTTTGTTCATAATTTTTCACCTTCCGATTTATTTTATGAAAGGTAATCTATTATAACCATTTCAAATGTCATTTTTATCATCAAATATAAAGTGTTTCATACAAAAATGTGAATTATTACAAATAACATTTACCTTTTGCCTTTTTTCGTTTTTACAAACACATATATTATATTCTTTGTTTCTTAAAAGTGTAGTATAATAATTACCACAACAATCAGTTCTTATTTGTTTAACTTTTTTATAATCTTTAAGTATGCAAATTTTAGCACACGATAATCCAACTATACATTTTTTTTCTTTATTATAATACATACAAGTTCCACATAATATCATATAATTCGATTCTAGTTCTAAATCTACTTTTAACTCATTTTTATTTATAATAATTTTTTTAGAAACATTTTTTTCTCTAGGCATAAATATTAATCCAATCAAAAATATTTATAGTATCACATCCCAATTATATAATATGTTTTTTTCTTCTGTTTTTTAACCTCTAATATTTAATAACAATTATAAATCTTAAAAAATATCAATTTTGTGGTAATATAAAGACATAAAAAAGTAAGAAATTTATTATTTTTTATCAATTAGTTTTATGCTGCGAAGTCGGATTGAACTTTCTATAGTTTATAATCCATTTTATTAAATCTTGGTCTATATCAATATTTAATTTTTTCTTTGTTTAATATAATAAAGTGTATTAGCAATAATACAAGAAAGTGACATATGAAAAAATATATATATGAATTATTAAAAGTAAAATCAATACTTAGTTTAATTTTTAGTATAACCACATGCATTTTAGCATTAAAAGGTATACTTGAAATGGAGACATTCATGACTGTAACTATGGCAATTATTACTTATTATTTTACTAGAAGATGTAAAGATAATGGAGATAAAGAAAGTGAAGATGCGACAGATGAATAACCGAAGTAAACAAAGAGGATTATTTTATTTAGGATATTATAACTATAAAATAGATGGTATCTTGGGCACTGAGTTTAAAAAGTCTACTCGTAAATTTCAAGAAGATTATAATTTGAAAGTTGATGGAATATTTGGCAAAAATACTATAGATAAAATGTATAGTATATGGAAAAATATTCAAAAAAAGCTAAATTATTATAATAAGTCAGTTCTAAAAATAGATGGGTTAGTAGGAGAAAAAACTATTGTTCAAATAAAAAATTTTCAAAAAAGTAACAGCTTAAATATAACTGGGATTTGTGATAAAAGTGTATTAAAAATATTATATGCTGATGATTCAAAACCAGAGTATCCTGTAAAATATGTAAGAATTACTCAAGGCTTTAAAATAAAAACTCATAATGGTGTTGATATGGGATGGGATAGGAGAAATGAAAGAAATGAGCCATCCATTTTAGCACCTTTAGATATGAAAATTGTCTATAATAGTACCGGTGCCTTTGCAGGAAATTATATTGTTTCTTTAGCTAGTTATGATGAAAAAAATGATATATTGTTTAGATTTTTACATTTAAAAAATAAACCGCCTTTAAAAATAGGAAATATAATTTTAAAAGGTGAACCTTTTGCTACTATGGGCACTACCGGAAATAGTACAGGAATACATTTGCACTTTGAAACATGGTTAGTGCCAAAAAATTATAAGTACTCTTTTTCAGACATATATAAATACTTAAAGAATCCTTTAGAATACGTGTATGTTTACCCCAATCAATTTATAATACAAGATAAAAATTATAAATTATTAACTTTTTAAATAAGAAACTTTACATAAGTTTCTTATTTTGTTTGATTTTTAAATGGTAAGTAATATAATTATCGTAGAAGGTGAACATATGAAAAAGCAAAAAAGAAGGTTTGGGTTCTTAACTTTTATAATAGTTCTTGCTTCATTAGTTGGAGCGTTTTATTTCCTTAATAAGGAATTTAAAATATTAGAAAAATTTGATATTAATATTAGTAAGCCTAAAGACATTGTTATACCAAAATTAAAAATTATAGATGAAGATTCTAATAGTAGGCCTATAGCTGTAATGATAAATAATATAGCTGTCGCCAGACCACACTCTGGACTTGCTGATGCATTTTTAAACTATGAAATAATAGTTGAGGGTGGAATTACTAGAATAATGAGTGTTTTTAAAGACAAAGATACTGCAAGAATAGGTTCTATTAGGAGTGCAAGACATTATTTTTTAGATTATGCTTTAGAAAATGATGCAATTTATGTACACTTTGGGCATAGCCCGAAAGCTTTAACTGATATAAAAACTTTAGGAGTCGATAATCTAAACGGAATTTATTCTTCAAAATTATATTGGAGAGATAAGACGTTAAAAAAAGCAAGTGAGCATACAGCTTTCACAAGCATGGAGAAAATTCGATCAGTCGCTTCTTCAAAAAAATATAGAATGACTTCTAATGAGCGCACGCTATTAAACTATACTACAAAAAAAGTAAAGCTAGAAAACGTGCAAAATTCGATAAAAGCAGACATTGTAGAAATTGAATATTCAAATTATACAACTACAAAATATATTTATGATAAAGATACAGGTCTATATAAAAGATTTACGAAAGGAACGGCTCATACTGATTATATAACAAAAGAACAGTATACAGCCAAAAACATTATTACATATCAAATTAAAAATAGTTCATTAAATGGAAGTAAAAGGCAAACCCTTGATAATATAGGCTCTGGAAAGGGTTATTATATAACAAATGGATATGCAGTTCCTATTATATGGGAAAAATCTAGTAGAAAAGATAAAACTATATATAAATATGAAAATGGAAATGAAATAGATGTAAGTGATGGAGTCACTTGGATACAAATACAACCTAAAGGCAAAAAGTTAAAAATAGAGGGTGTAGTTGAAGCAAGTTCTAATGATTAATATAAAGCATATAAATTAATAACTTGAATAATAAATTATTATTTGTTAAAATATATTTAGAATAAAGGAGGCAATTAATAAATGGAAGAATTTTTAAATTTTTTATCTAACAATTATCTTTATTTTTTAATAGCAGCGGGTGTATTAGTTTTTGCTTTGATAGGATTCTTAGTAGATATGAAAAGAAAAAATAAAGATTTAAAGGATATTTCGGTTCCCGAGGTGGTAGTAGATGATCAACCTATTGCATCAGTAGAAAACATTACTAGTCCCGCAGAAGTTTTAAATATTTCGGAAGAAATAGGTAATCCAGCTCCGCCGATGCCCACAATTTCTAATGGTGAATCTGAAACAGTTGGAATCACTTCAACTCCTGCAGCGCAACCGGTTATAAATCCAGATGCTAGAGTAGCTGATGATACAATTGAGGAATTGAAGTAGTTTACATGTTAAAATAAAAAGATATAGAAAATATATCTTTTTTGCTGTATAATTAACTTGAATTGAAACGGAGGAAAAAGCATGGATTATAATGCAATTTTAAGTGTAGCGGCAGATATAATAGATATAGCTTTTGTGTGGATGCTTTTTTATTTCATACTGAAGTATTTGAGAAATAATGTAAAGTTGATTTTAATTTTTAAAGGTGTTTTAGTATTAATTTTAATAAAAATAATAAGCGTAATATTAAATTTAAATACAGTTGGCATTATTTTGGAATATGTGTTAGAATGGGCACCAATAGCATTAATTGTTATATTTCAACCCGAGATTAGAACAGTACTTGAAAGTATAGGAAGAAGTAAACTATTGGGAAGACATAAAGTATTAACTGTAGATCAAAGGGAAAAAATGGTTTATGAGATAACTGGAGCACTAGATTATTTAAAGAAAAATAGGATTGGTGCTTTGATAGTTTTAGAAAGGGACTATAGTTTACGCCAATACATAGAAACTGCTAATAAAATATATGCAGATTTATCAAGCGAATTATTGATATCAATATTTTTTCCAAATAATCCGCTCCATGATGGAGGAGTTATTATTCAAGGAGAAAAAATCACTTGTGCCGGAGCTATATTTCCAACAAGTATGAATCCTTCAATATCAAAAAGGCTTGGGACAAGGCATAGAGCTGCATTAGGCATATCCGAAATAACTGACTCAATTGCAATTGTAGTATCAGAAGAAACTGGCAGAATAAGTATAGCTATTAAAAGTGAACTGAATTATAATTTATCGGTTGATGATGCTAAAATGATATTAATGGAAGAATTACAGCCTAAAAAGGAAACCTTCTATGAGGCGGATACAAAGGAAGAGGAGGAAAAGCATGAAGAAGATATTTAAAGCAATTGGTTCCTTCTTTAAAAAAATAGGGATTGGAATATACAAAGTCTTAGATGTAACTTTGATAACGCCAATAAGCAAACTTGTATATAAAATAATCAATAAAAGTACTTCAGGACCTTCTGTCATTGATAAGATGTTAAATAAACCAAATATGATAGTATATATTTCCTTAGTGTTAGCGTTTGTAACATTTGTATTAATTGATAAGAAAATAATAAATTTAGTTGAGACGGAAGCCGTTGTAATATCTAATCAAAAGGTTCAAGTTGAGTATAATGAAGAATCATATATAATTGAAGGAGTTCCAGAATATGTAGACATAGTCTTAATGGGGAGAAATAGTGACCTATATTTAGCACAACAGTTAGGCGCTCACAAAGTAACTTTAGATTTAAGCGGCCTTGGAACGGGAGCCCATAAAGTAAAATTAAAATATACCCCAGATATAAACACTCTTCAGTATAAATTGGATCCATCTACAATTACTGTAATAATTTACCCAATAGTAAGAGAATTTAGAACAGTAACTACAGATATACTTAATACAGATAAGTTAAATGAGAAGTTAACAGTAAGCAGTGTTACATTAGATAGAGATGAAGTAATAATTAAAAGTTATGCTGAAAAATTAGAAAAAGTAGCATCAATCAAAGCAATAGTGGATGTTAATGCACTTAGTGCATCATCCGCGGGAACTTACACATTGGATAACGTTAAATTAGTGGCATATGATGAAAAAGGAACGGAAATAAGCGATATAGAAATATTACCTGAAAATTTAACAGCGACTGTAGTAATTGCTTCGCCAAGTAAAACAGTTCCAATAAAAATAGTTCCTGTTGGAGAAGTGGCCAGCGGAGCTGCAATATCTTCAATAACATCGAGTATAACAAAAGTAACTGTGTATGGAGATAGTGAGACACTTAAAAACATAAATAGTTTAGAAGTTAAAATAGACGTTAATGGTTTAAATGAAGATAAAACATATCAAACATTAATTGAAAAACCGTTAGGTGTAAGAAGCATAAGTGAGAAAAATGTTACTATAAAGGTACAAATGGAAAAAGAAACATCTAAAGAATTTAAAGATATTAATTTGGAATTTCAAAATTTAGGAACCGGATTTAAAGCATTCGGTAAAACTGCAGATGATACAAAAGTCAGTGTAATAGTGAAAGGAACTTCAACACTTCTTAATACACTTACAAATGAAGACATAAAAGCTTATGTGGATTTAACAGACCTAATCGAAGGAGAATGGGAAGTACCAGTAAAAGTAACGGGAAATGATTTAAAATTATCTTATTCATCAAAAACATCTAAAGTAACAGTTATTATAAGTAAATAAGAATCCAAAAAAGGGTTCTTTTTTTTTATAAAATAATATGTTATAATTTGGATATGATAGGAGTGTATATGAAAAATAAAAAAGGATTTACG
>CAZLNV010000018.1:0-17442 GCA_964561095.1 uncultured Muribaculaceae bacterium
CATTTTTCTTATAGGGAGTTAAATTTGGTTACCACATGGATATAGTCGCACCTCCAGCATTTATATGATTGGAAATAACAACCACATCTTTATCATTTCCATATGCATCTAATATTTTATTTACTCTTGCTGTTTGATCTAAAGTTTCATCTGTATTTCTAGTTAATGTAACTGGTACTCCTAGTTCCCTAAATCTGTCATACATATATTTGCTTATTAATAAATTTAAATCTTTTTCTATTATCCCATTCCCAGAAGCTCCTGGATCTTTACCGCCATGTCCCGGATCTATAACTATTCCTTTCAATGCTCTATCCATTATAATCACCTAAAATATTGTATGAAAAAAACACATTTCTGTGTTAATTTGAATAATAAGCTTTTTATTTTTTTAATTTTCTTGATGATTTTGGTAATTCTTCCTCAAGACTACTACTTTCTTTAATTTTATGATGATTATTAGAATGCTTTTTTATAGTGCCATCTTTGTTAACTATTCCTAACCTATGATCATTTTTTGAAGAAGTAGAACTATAAAGAACTAAGTACTTATCATCATCGTAGATCAAACTTGATTTATATATAGTTTGGTTATCAAATTCTTTTGAAAGCACCCTAGGAACTAATATTTCTTCAGCTTCATCATAGTTTTTATTATCTAAAGAGCTACTATAATAAAGGCGCATTCCCTTTGTCGGATTTCCGCCTACTTCATAAGCAGAAATCAACATATGATATATACTATTAGACTCGCTTACATCTATGTGCCAAGTTATTAAATTATCGTTTTTATATTGTATACTTATTTCCTGAGGATCGCTAAAATTAGTTAAATTTGTCGTTTCTGTGTATAAAACAATGTTTTTACCATTTTTTATAGAAACATACCATATTTTATATTTTCCGTCTTCATATATAACAGCCGGACTTAAAATATCATTAATCGAATGATTGCTGCTCATTGCAATTTCCTTATCAGTATAAGTTATTCCGTCCTTTGTGGTTTTCCTATAAATTATTACTTCTTTAGTAGCTTTATTAGAGTATCTAAACCAGCACTCCAACTCATTGTCATCATTGTTATATACTAACACTGGATCAGAATAATAGACATTATATATTTTTCCACCAACTGGTTTATCTTCAATTGGATTTGTAGCCCCTTCTTTTATTTTCCAATTTATCAAATCATTACTAACTAAAATATGAGGATTTTCTGTTTGATCATCTCCTTTATATAATGGTGTAAATGTAAGCCAATATTTATAACCATTCCAAGGATTATCAAATTTAACAACTTTTGGATGTGTTGCATCATTATTATCATATGCATTAGTTATCGCTATCTCACTCCTAACATCATTTATAGTTAAATAACTTAATAAATCCTTTTTAATAAAAACAAAAAGACTTAAAGTAAAAACAATAATAATAATTAGAAATATACATGTTCTTTTTTTCATATAATTCACACTCTTAATTAAGTGTATCACTTGTTTTACTATATGTAAACATTACTTTTATAAAATTTTTAGTACATTTAAAAAGCACATGATTGTGCTTTTATTCTTCTCTTAATACTGCTCCGCAAACTTTATTTAGTGATTTTACAATATTATCCATTTTTTTATTAATCTCTTCTGATGTCATAGAAGCATCTTCGTTTTCAATCTTCACTCTAAACATAATTGACTTTTTACCATGCGGAATTTGATTGCCTCTATATTCCTCAATAAATTCTAACTCTTTTACTCTAGATTTAATTATTCCTAGAATATCTTCCCAAGTTATTTGTTCATCCACTATAATTGATAAATCTTTTTCTATTAGTGGAAGAAGTGGTAAATGTTCAAATTTATTTGTTCTTGAAGGAAAAGGAACAAGCATATTAGTATTTAATTCAAATATTGCCACATTAGTTCTCTTTATTTTAGATTCATTCATAACCACTGTAGATAATAAGCCTAGCTTACCTATAACTTTTTCATCACAAATTATATCTAAGTATGCATTTATATCAGCCCAAGATGGCTTGTCACCTTTTCTAAATGTTAATTTATTCATATGACAATAATCTGCCATAGATTCAATTACGCCTTTTATTTCATAAAATATTTTTTTGGCATCCTTGCCAACTATGGAAGCTGTCAATATCTTATTTTGAATAGGTAGTGTTTCTTCTATAGTGGTTTCATGATATTCACCTTTTTCAAATACTTCAGCTATTTCAAATATTTGAAATTCTTCAAAGTATCTTAAATTTTTTGATATTGCTTCCACCATTCCTGGTATTAGTGAGTTTCTTAAAGTGGATTGTTCTAATGATGGTGGAGACACTAATTCTATTGATTTAGATTTATCAATTTTTGAAGCATATATATATTTTTCATCTATCCATGGATATGTAAATATTTCATTAAATCCACATCTATATGCTAAATACTCTTTTAATCTTCTTTCTAATAAAACTTTATTTTGAAGTATTGCATGATCTATTTTAATAGTTAGTGGAGTTGCCTCAAAACTCTCAAAAGTAATCATCCTTACAATATCACCCATTACATCATCTTTAATTGAAACATCTCCAGTACTTCGCCAAACAGGAACAGTTACTTTATATGTGTTATTTTCAAAATTTACATCATAACCTAAAGATTTTAATATTTTTTCTATAGTATCTGTTGATAGTTCTTTTCCCATTCTATTAATTAAATATGTATGTGGTACATCAATTAAAATATTCTTGGTTTTAACCGGATATTCATCTTTATAGGAAATGATTTTACTTTCTGGAAAAATTTCTTTGAAAAGCTTAATTGCTAAGTTAATCCCATCTGTTACTCTTTCAGTATCAATATTTTTTTCATATCTAATAGATGCATCAGTTTTTTCATCAAATCTTCTTTCTGACTTTCTAATAGTATCCGCTGAAAAATTAGCTATTTCTAAAATTATTTCTGTAGTATCTTTCAATATTGAATCTTTTATCCCTCCGCGTATACCAGCAAGTGCCATTGCATTCTTTTCATCACTTATTACAAGATCGTTTTCAGTAAGTTCGATAGAATTATTATCTAAAAGTAAAAGATTTTCTCCTTTTTTAGCATTTCTTACAATAATTTTATCTCCTGACACATGAGTTTTATCAAAAGCATGTAATGGTTGACCTACCGCCATCATTACATAATTAGTTATATCAACTATAGCATTTATTGGTCTCATTCCACAATTATATATAGCTGTTTGTAACCATATAGGAGAAGGTTTTGTAAAAACATTATTTATCTCAATTGCTACATATCTATTACATTTTTTTGGTTCTTCAATTTCAACTTTATATTCTTTTACATCTTTATCAACAATAATTTTATCTAGTAGTTTTAATTTGGCGTTATATATTGCTGATAACTCTCTTGCAATTCCATAATGTCCCCATAAGTCTGGCCTATTTGTAAGAGATTTATTATCTATTTCAAAAATTATGTCATTCATATGTAACAATTCAGAAATGTTTTGTCCTGGATAGCAATCCATACCTTTTAAATCTATTATTTCTCTTTCATCATTTGTTCTAAAAAATTCATCTAAATAAACTTCTGCTGGAGCGCATATCATCCCATATGATGACTCGCCACGCATTTTAGTTTCTTTAATTACTACTGGTTCTCCCTCTCCGTGCCATACAACCTCTGCTCCGGGTTTTGAAACCACAACATATTCGCCTTCATATAAATTGGAACCACCGCATACTATCTGTACAGGGTTTTCTTCACCTATGTCAGCAATACATATTTTTAATGTATCTGCATTTGGATGCTTATTAATATTTAATATTTTTCCAACAACTATATCGTGATATTTTTTGCTAACATCTTCAACAGAATCAACTTCAACTGTTCTTAATGTTAGATCGGTTGCTATTCTATTTGGTGTTAATTCATCATTTAAATCAACATATTTTTTTATCCAATTTAGTGATACTTTCATTTTTCCTCCTTTATTTAAACTGACTCAAAAATCTTAAGTCTGCTCCTCGGAATAATCTTACATCATCTATTCCATATCTCATCATGACTAATCTATCTAGTCCTATATTAATATAAAAGCCTGTCCATACTTCCGGGTCAAGTCCAGCTGATTTTAAAACATTTGGATGTATAACACCACCTGGCATTACTTCAATCCATCCATTATTATTACAAGTTCTACAACCCTTACCTCCACAGACTAAACATTCCATATCTATTTCATATCCTGGTTCTGTAAACGGAAAGAATCCTTCACGCATACGGACATTTATTTTTCTACCAAACACTTTTTCTAATATTGCTTCAATCATTACTTTTCCCGATGAAAAAGATATGTTCTTATCAACTATAAGTGCCTCATACTGATAAAATGCTCTTTCATGTCTTGCATCAGTTGTTTCATTTCTATAAACACATCCTGGATATACAAATCTTGCAGGAGCTCCGTGTTTTAATAAATATCTCACAGACCCTCCTGTTAAATGCGGTCTTAAGCATAATCTTTCAATACCAGATTTTTCTTCAGTTCCTTTTATCCAAAATGTATCCATTGATTGACGCGCTGGATGATCGGCCGAAAAATTTAAATTATCAAAAGCAAATTTTTCACTAGTTATATCATCTTCAGCAAATATCTCAAATCCCAAAGATAAAAATGCATCATTTAAGTCATAACACATTTGAGTAATTGGATGAAGAGTTCCATTATTAACTTTAGTTCCTGGCGCAGTTAAATCAATTGATTCTACAACGCTTTTTAATGAAATAAGTTCTTCTTCCTTTTTATCAAATGAATCAGTAAAATCATTCTTAATTTGAGTTGCTAGTATACCAATAGTCTTTTTCATATCTATAGATAATGAACCTATACTTTTTAATATTTCAACTAAATCACTTTTCTTCCCTAATAAAATAACTTTAAGAGACTGAAGCTCCTCTATACTTTTAGCATTCTTTATTTTTTCTAACCCTTCTTTTTGTATTAAATTCAATTTTTCTTCCATCGTTTCCTCCATTTTTATTAAATATGTTAGTATCTAAAATAATTTTATCACATTTTAATAAACTAACAATAAATTTAATAATTTTTATAAATAAAACAGTAATCCATCCCATAAAAGGACGAATTACTGTAAAATCCGCGGTACCACCTTTGTTCTAAATATTTAGCACTCTTATAGATTAACGCTCTTCACGATTTGACTCGATTATTTGAAATTCATTAACTTATCTTTATAAAGTGACTCTCAACCTATGATCACAATTCTCTGTAAGAGTATAAATTAACTACTTATATAACGTCTTCATCAACAACTAGATGAATTATATCACAAGGATTTTTCCTTGTCAAACACTTCCAAGCGCAACATCTAAAACCATCATTATTGAAAATCCTATAAGAGTAAATAACGCCATTAATGATTTCTTTTTATTGCTTTGACTTTCAGGTATAAGTTCTGCTACTACAACATAAATCATTGCTCCAGCAGCAAAAGCTAACAAATATGGCAGTAATACTCTCATTTTTAAGACTAATGTTGCGCCTATAACTCCAGATATGGGTTCAACTATTCCACTTAACTGTCCATAAAAAAATGATTTCCATCTACTTAATCCTTCTCTCCTAAGAGGAAAACTTACAGCCGTTCCTTCTGGGAAATTTTGTATTCCAATGCCTAGTGCAAGAATGCAAGCAGATAAAAGTGTAGCCCCTTCTAAACCATACGCTATTGATCCAAAAGCAACTCCTATTGCCAATCCTTCTGGAATGTTATGAAGTGTTATGGATACTATTAGCATTAAACTTCTTTTTATACTATTTTTTTTATAATCATCTTTAATAATCTTTTTTCTTTTATTATTAATAAAATCAAATGTTTTATCACCTATAAATAAAAGTATTCCGCCTGACATAAACCCAAACAATACCACTAACCAAGAATTCATTTTTAAATTGTTTGCCATATCAATTGCTGGAGAAAGTAAAGACCAAAAAGAAGCAGCTATCATAACTCCAGCCGCTAATCCAAGCATTGCATCCATAAAATTCTTTTTTATATTTTTAAAGAATATTACTAAAGCTGCTCCCAATGCGGTTACACCCCAAGTAAATAAAGTAGCAAACAATGCTTGAACTGCATGGTTGGAATTAATAAAATACTCTATCAATTTTATCACATCCTAGTTATAGAATATGAATAATATAAAACTATTGATACAAAAGAAAAAGCACATAAGTGCTTATTTAACCTTCATTGTTGGGAATAAAATAACTTCTCTAATTGTTTCGCTATTTGTTAGCATCATTACAAGTCTATCAATTCCAATACCCATTCCACCAGCTGGAGGCATACCATATTCCAATGCTTCAACATAGTCTAAATCCATTTCAGTTGCTTCATCATTACCTAGTTCTTTTTCTTTTAATTGATTCTCAAATCTTTCATATTGATCAATTGGATCATTTAATTCAGTAAATGCATTGCCATACTCACTTCCAACTATAAATAATTCAAATCTTTCAGTAAATCTTGGATCTTTATCATTCTTTTTAGCAAGTGGGCTTATCTCAATTGGATGACCATATACAAATGTAGGCTGTATTAAAGTTTCTTCGACATATTTTTCAAAGAATGCATTAACAATGTGTCCATATTCAAAATGATCTTCAATTTCAACGTTATGCTCATTTGCTAATTTCTTTGCTTCTTCTAAACTTGTCACTTTAAAGAAATCTATACCAGTTTGTTCTTTAATTGCATCAACCATATGTACTCTTTTAAAACCTTTTTTAAGTGATATATGGTGTCCTCTCCAGTCAAAATCATATGCACCTCTAATTTCTAAAGCTAAACCAGAAAACAAATTTTCGGCTATTTCCATCATTCCTTCTAGATCGCTGAATGCTTTATATAATTCAATGGTAGTAAATTCTGGATTATGATTTTTATCCATTCCTTCATTTCTAAATAATCTACCAATTTCATATACAGCATCTAAACCACCTACTAATAATCTTTTTAAAGGTAGTTCTGTAGCAATTCTTAAATACATATCAATATCCAAAGTATTGTGATGAGTAATAAATGGTCTAGCATTTGCTCCACCTAATATTGTACCAAGTACTGGTGTTTCAACTTCAACATAACCTAAATCATCTAAAAACTTTTGAATATATCTAATAATTCTTGGTCTAGTAAGTGCGACTCTTTTTGCATCTTCATTAACAATTAGATCAACATATCTCCTTCTAAATCTTTCCTCAGTGTCAACAAGCCCATGAAATTTATCAGGAAGTGGTCTTAATGCTTTAACTAAATGTGTGTATTTTAATGCTCTAATAGAAAGTTCTCCCATATGTGTACGCATAACAGTACCTTCAACTCCAACTATATCTCCTAAATCTGACTTATCAAAAATAGAATAAGCATCTTCTCCAATATTATCTATTTTAACATACACTTGAATCTCGCCATATTTATCTTGAATATTTATAAATCCCGCTTTACCTTTTCCGCGTTTAGTCATAATTCTACCAGCCATAGTAACATGTACATCTAATTCATTTAATTTTTCAGCATCCATTTCACCATACTTGTCCAATAGTTCTTTTGTATTAGTATCTATATCAAACCTGTGACCAAACGGATCAATACCCAACTCTTTTAAATTCTCAGCTTTTTCCCTTCTTACCAATTCTTGTTCAGTAAATTCTCTCATATTTTTTCCTCCTTTTTTATATAAAAAAAATAATTCACCCAAAGGACGAATTATCGTGGTACCACCTTAATTTATATATTTTCATATATTCTCTTATCTTAACGCGATTAACGAATAATCTTATATACGATTATCAACTCCAAAGTCTTTATTCATTCAAATATCTTATTAGTTTTCACCAGCCACTAACTCTCTACAAAAGAATTTTCAAATTACTTTTCTTCTTCCTCGTTTTTATAACAAAAATTATAACATAAAGTTTTTATTTTGACAACAATTATATTTAATTATTTTTTTGCTGCATATATCCTATTTGCAGTACTTTGTGTATGCGTCCTCTATACTAGTAATAGTATTTCCTTTAGCAAGACTACACCACTCTTGTGATAATTTTACTTCTGTCCATTCACCCAAACAACTTCCACTTTTATATTGTTTATATAATTCTTTTTTAAAACATTTATAATATGTTTCATTAGTTCTTTGATATTGCCAAGCATAGTCACCATATTGATTAATAATAACAAATTCTTTATATGCTTCTATATTAATAATTTCTTTATTAATTTGAATTGTTTTCAAAGGTATATGTAAACTTCTTTCATACTCTTCAGCCACTTTGACTGCATCATCTATCTCTTTTGAAGTAGTAAATTCTTCTATTTCTTTTAATGTTTTTGATACATCATAAATCATTTGATAATCTCTTTTTGATATTTTTAAATTATTTATATTTGTATAATAGCCTTCTTCATTAAACTTTATAATTCTTCTACATATTGGAACCTTACTATTTTTTGATAAAACAAAAGTATCACCAGAGTAACATTTATAAACATTAAAAAATAATGATGAGTGTTTTATATATTGCTTTGCTGTATTTTCACTTTTAATAGATAATAAAGGCATTCTATCTCTATCTTTAGCATAGTAAAACTCTATCATTGAAGTGGTCGCAATGGTTATTATTAATAAAAAAATCATCATTACTATTGTTAATGCCTTTTTATTCATATCTTTTACCCTAAATAAATTATATCAGTTATTTTTATCTTTTAAAAGTATATTTCTAATTTCGTTTTCAAGTTTTGCATTAGCTTCTTCTAAACTCATATCTTCAACTTTAAATGGAGTTCCAAATTCTATTACAATTTTACTTCTAAATTTATATTCTCCTCTTATGCCAAACGGAATAATTGTGGCATTAGTTTTGCTTGCCATAGAAACTGCTCCAAATTTAAAAGGAAGTAACAATTTATCTGTTTTATTTCTAGTTCCCTCTGGAAAAAGGCCAATACAGCCATTATTATTAAGTATTTCAATGGCTTTGTTAACAGAGGCTTTATCCTTAATACTCCTGTCTACTGATATGCATCCTACAAATTTAAAAAACCATGAAAAATGTCCATCAAAATATTCTTTTTTTGCCATATAATTTATTACTCTTCTAGTAGCAATAAATACCATGTTTTGATCAAAAACATGTTTATGATTTCCACAAAATATTAAAGGGCCTTCACTTGGAATTACCTCTTTATTTATAGATTTAGGATTATAGTAAAGTTTAAATATAGGCAGTAATAAAATTCTCATAAGTTTAAATCCAAAGTTTTTCATTGTATTCCTCCATTTTTAATAATTAAATTTTTAACTTTATCCATCAATATATTATTTTCTTTTACTAAATTATCTGACACTTTATAAGGCTTCATGAATTCAATTTTAACACTTTTTTTAAACAATCTATATTTTCCAGTTATAGCGAACGCTACCAAATATGATTTTGATTTATTAGCAAGTGATACTGCGCCAAACTTAAAAGGTATAATTATTTTATCAGTTCTGTTAATAGTGCCTTCCGGAAATATACACACTATTTTCTTGTCTTGCAAAAGTTCTTCTGCTTTGCTTAAAGCTTCAGGATTTTTATTACTTCTATCGATTGGTATAATACCCAAATTTTTAAAAAGATGCTTTTTTAATCCTTTATTAAGAGAGTTTTTTGCCATGAAATACACATTTCTTTTAATACTACTGGCAATTAAAAGACAATCCAAATAATTAGTATGATTTCCGCACAATACTATTCGATCATTATCTATAACATAATCTTTATTTACTATTTCAACTCTATAAAATAATTTCATTATGATTCTTACTAGTGGTCTTAAAAATTGGTATAATTTTTTATCTTTCATAGTAAAGATTATACCAAATAAAAACTTCTATTACTAGAAGTTATATTTATTCACCAAAATCATTTTGATAACTAATTAAACTTACATTTATTATTCCGTTAACATCTTTAAATTCATTAATTATCTTTTTCTTTGATTCTTCGTCTTTTGATTTTAAGTCTAATTCAAAAGTTAATTCCATATCATCTTTAAACATTGAATTACTTTTCATTTTTCTCTTAGGTAATTTCTTACATATATTAGAAACTTCATCATAGGCATCTTTGTTAAATTTTAATACCAATAAATATCTACTGGTAGATTTAAATCCCATTAGGTATGATGCTAAAAAGAATGCTCCTAGTAAAAGAGATCCAATTGCCGCTACTAAATATATACCAGCGCCAGACATTATACCTGCAGATATTCCCCAAAACATAAATGCTGTATCGACAGGTTCTTTGACTGCCGTCCTAAATCTAACTATAGATAACGCACCAACCATACCTAAAGATAGTGCTAAATTCGAATTAATAGTTCTTATGATTAACGCTGTTACCATAGAAAGCATTATTATGCAAAGCGCAAATGACTTTGAATAAACTACACCAGTATATGTTTTCTTATATATATATACTATAAAAAGCGCAATTATAAATGCCGCAAGTAACGATAATACCATATCAGTTACTGATAATGTCCCACTAAATTCAGACAATACACTTTTTTTAATTAAATCAACAAAATTCATATTTTTTTACTCCTTACTTTATCTCTCTACATGTAGCAAACTTTGAAGTTGCTTGCCTATAAAGAGGAATTGTTTCTAATACATCTTTAATGTGTTCTGGTAATACTTCATCATACTTTACTTCTAAAACAATTTCTTTTTCGCCTAATACTAAATATTTTGGTGTGTCTTCAAATAAATCATAATTGTATCTTCCAGAACGAATATCTTCGTCAATAGTAATTCTTATATTTGAAAGCGGATACGTAAATGCCGTTCTTTTATATTCAACTATGACAGAAGGAACCAAATTTCTAACTTTTATTTCTGCTATAAATTGACTCAATAAATTATCATTAGAAATATCTATATCATTTATATTTCCATTTATTATTTTACTATATATTTCTCTGTTAATCAATATTTGATCTTTACTTGTTAAATTATTATGCTTATATTTTCTCTCTAGCTTTATAACGTTATCATCATCATTATAAATTCTTATTCTATATTTTTTCCTATATAAAATACCATCCATTTTTTCATAATAAGCACTATTCTCTAAATCATCAAAATATAAACTTTTTATTATATATGACCCTTCTTCATCAGTATTACTATCATAATTTAAAATTGATTTTAATTTAACTTTTAGTTCTTCTGCTCCACTATGCGATATAATGTATTTTATTTCATTTCTGTATTTTCTCACTATTAGCCTCCAAAATATTTTTTCATTTGAGAGTCACTTAAATTGAAAAATGATTTAGTTTGACTTTTCATATATGCTTCTCTCTTAGAAATATAGTTTTTTAATTCCACTAATTCTTTATTCCAATTACTTCGAGTTTTACCCCATCTAGCAAAATCTCTATTTATTTCTGGATCTAATTCAGCTAAAATCTCGTTATATTTTTTCATTACTCTTTCTTTATTCCATACTTCATTCAATTGATAAGCTACTCTTTCCACATACTTGTTTCTAAATTGTTTGTTTTTCATTAGATTTCTAAGTAACGTTGTTGAATAATTATGAGTTGTCATGCCAGATGCTTTTGTAGAAAAATTAAAATAATTTAAATAGTAATTATAAAATGCAAAGTCTAAGTCATAAAAAATAAACTTCCATTTACCATCATTAACGTCTGGATGTGAAAAAAATCTAGAGTTAACTATATCATTATTTGTTACATAAGTTTCAGCTACCCAGTAATCAATTATACTGTCTATATCAACTTGAGTTGAAACGTATTCATAATACTTATCGTTTGATAAATCGTGTGATGAAATATAACTAATTAATTTATTATAGGAGTTTCTGCTTCCGTTAGTAATATTTCCATCTATCCTTAATATATCTGCTTTTGTCCCATCGACATTATAATGAGATGTAACAAAACTTGCATTGACTTTTTCTCTTAAGTAGTATATTCCCCAATATTTTCCATTAATATATAGAATGGCAGGTTTATAAGCTTGGACATCGACATTTATCATTCCGTCAACCAATGATGTACCTAGTATATCTCTTATCATTGTTTTTTGTTCATCTTGCGAGCCTGTTCTAAGTACTATTGAATCATAAACAGAATTGTCTCTATTTTCAAATACTTGATAACTTAGTTTCCCTTCACCATACTTTTTTTTAAAATTAATAGAGAAACTTTTTTTAGATTGTCCTCTTGTTGAACCACCAAATAATTTAAGACCAGCTGGGATACTAAAACCATCACCATCTTCAAAGAATTCTGCATAAGCACTTTTTTCATAACCAACTGTCCATGCATTTTTAGAAATTGAAGCAAAATCAGTAGGATTTAAACTAACCGATAACACCGGCATAGTATGATTCTCATTTAATACATACGATTTAGTTATAACTTCACTATTTCTTTTGCCAGATTCAACACAAATTGCTTTTACCACCGTAGTACTATTTAATGTTAATGAACCACTATATAATTTAGAACTAGTAGTTGGTGTGATCCCCGAAGTTGTGTAATATGCGTTACCATTACAATAAATTTCTAGTTTAAAATTCTTCTCATTATTATAAACCCCAGCTTCCTTTGAAAAAAGCGGGGCATAAGATATTTGCATAGTTCCTGAATTATTGCTTTTCATAGGAGAAGGTGTGAAATAAAATAAACCTGATCCATTACCTCTTCCATAACTATTTCCTATAGGAATATTTGCCATAAATAATGAATCAACTACTTTGTTTCCTTTATATAAGAATAGGCCTTCATTGTCTGATAATTTAAAATTTGTGTGTTTATATTTATTATTAGATAGCTTAACGTCACCAGATGCCATTAATATATAGTATTTTCCACCTTCCAACTCAATATCAGGCAAATTATACATCTTAGGAGTATTAATGGAAGTTGTTAAATAATAATTTTTTAAATTAATCTTTTCTTTACTATTGTTATATAATTCAATCCAATCATAATAATTGTCACCATTTTGAACTAAATAACTATAGTTTAAATTCATCACCTCATTAATGATTAAACCTTTATTTTTAGTATAATATTTATTTTGAAAATTTTTAATCCCGTCTGACGTATTTGGATATCCAGGACTAATCATATTACTTTCATAATAAGCATCTTTTCCTTTTATATAGGCCATTCCATTAGTAAGGCCATTATATTCTACTTTATCCTCAATCAAATTTTTATAAGTTAATAAAACTACCCCATCTGTATTATTAAGCTTAAAATTAGCGTGGTATTCTTCTTCACTTACATTCCTATTAGATGTATAAACTAATATATTATCATTTTTTCCTAATGTTATATCAGGCAAACTCCATTTATAAGGTAATCCCAAATCATTGGATAAACTATATCCTTTTAAGTTAACACTGCCATTAGAAATGTTAGTTATTTCAATATATCCACTAAATTCACTATAAGAATCTTTAAAATATCCTTTATTGTTAGTTAAAAATTCACTTATAACTAATTTCTTTTCTTCAGTATTTCCAATATTAGATATAAATTTTTCATAACCGGCTTTTGAATTTTCAAAACCAGGTGTTGCTTGTTTGGTTAATACAAAAGTTCCATCACTTATTCTAACCATAGATTGATTTTTTGTGGTTGATACGGTTTCAACGGCATCAACTATTTTTTTATTAGCATTTCTAAGTACTAAAGTCTCTCCACCTGCAGCTTTTAATTTGAAATTAGCATATAAACCACTTTCATTTGTGCCACTTAAAAATATTACCAAGTATTCATCTTTTTTAATAATTGTACCATCGGGTATAGCCCATTTAATTTTTTCTTTTTCATCAGATAAACTATATCCAGTTAATTTTTTATCTTTGCCAGTACCATTATATAATTCTACCCAATCGTATGTATTTCCATTAATATCACTATAAGCTCCACCATTGGATGATTGTATTTCATTAATAATTACTTTAGAAGTAAATTGAGTAACATCATCAGGTAATCCCTCTATTTCCTCCATAGTATTTCCATTAGAATTAGTAAAAACGGAAAATATAACTGAAAATAAAACAATTCCAATTACTATGCAAAAAAATAATAAATTATTTTTAAATGTCTCTTTTTTCACTTTTTTACTACCTTTCTAATACTAAAATATTTTATCATATTTCCTATATATAAAATAGATATTTCATTAAATATTTTACTTTTAATAAATAAAGCTTATTCTGCCAAAGCTATCTTAACCTTTATATTTTGAACTTTTCCACTTCTATTAACTGCAAGTGTAATTTCTTGACCAATATTATATTTGTATAAATTATATCTAAATTCAGAGATGTTAAAAATGCTTTTATCATTTATTTTTACTATAACATCTCCTTTTTTTAATCCAGAATTATGTGCAGGAGAAGGTTCCAAAATTTCAACTATTGCTACTCCGCTAGTAACACTTTTGTCAACTTTTATTTCATTTCTTGTAAGTTGCTGCGTGTCATTGGCATTTACCATAGATATCCCAATATAACCTCTTAAAATTTTACCATTTTCTATGATACTATTAGCATAGTTAAGAGCATCATCAATGGGAATTGAAAATCCAACACTTTCAGCAGAAGACTTTAAGGTGTTAACTCCTATTACACTTCCATTAATATCACATAAAGGCCCGCCACTATTGCCGGGATTAATTGCAGCATCTGTTTGAATCAAATCCATTATCCATTCTTCGTGACTATCGCTCACAATCGTTGGGATTAATCTATCTTTACCGCTCAAAATACCTCTAGTAACAGTATTAGCAAAAGATTTGTCTACAGGAGTGCCTATAGCAAAAACAGTATCTCCAACTTTTATATTTTTAATTGATTCGGTTTTAGCAATTATGAATTTATCATTATTTTCCGTTTTTAAAACAGCAATGTCTGCATAGGCATCTGACCCAACTAAAGTTGCGGTTGCAGTTGTTCCATCTGACAAAGTTATAATAATTAAATTTTGTTTGCTTATCACATGATGATTAGTTATTAAATATGTATTTTTTTCATCTTTTTTAAACGCAAACCCAGAACCCGAAGCAGTTAAATTACTATCTTTAAAAGATTCAACTATTACAACAGAATTATATACATTATCAATTCCTTGAGATATCCCAGTATCAACCACATTAACAGTTTTATTTTCTCTATCAAAATTTTTTATAGCAATGTCCGGAAAAAAATATATAATTCCATACATTAAGGTACACCCAAAAAATATACTCAAAATAATAGTGCTAATATAAGTTATTACCCTTTTCATCTTATCTCCCTTTATTCTATATACATAATTTCCTTATAATTTACCGGAAATCCCATTCTTTCTAAAATAACATCAATGTCTATTGATTTTATTTTTCCGCTTAATGTGTCGAATTCATACACTAGTTCATTCATAAGCATTTTAAAATCATCATCAGCAAGCATAGATTTTAATATTATTATTAAAGCAAATATATCGTTTTTTCCATACTTGTATTCATTTTCATCATCTTTTTCAATATTTAATAATGAATGATATCTTGAATTTAGTATTCCTTTTTGAGTTCTATGCTCAAACAAAATATCTTCATGGGCACATAAATTCCTATAATTAGCAAGTATTGGTAAATAGTCTTCTAAATCATTAAAAGTAATTCCATACATACTGGCCAATTCGTTTTGCTCATCTATTTTTAATATACTATACATCTCACTTATTATTCCAAAACTTAAAACTTTAACGCCAACCCAAAGGGGAATATATCCATAATTATTAATATAATGACTTGTTGCTTTATTCTGAGGAGCATTTATCCTTATTTGTCTTTTAATTTTTCTTAATAAATCATTTATTTGTCTTGATTTGCTTCTAGTATTATCAAAGTTATTAGGATTTAAATAATCTCTTTCTTTGTATCCATAAGATTTGCTTAGGACATAACTAAGCATTGATTTATAATTATTTTCTATTATTAATATGTTTTTAAACATTATATTTCTTATTTGCCTATCAAATTTAAATAAACTATATAGTTCATCAAATGTTACACCATGTATAAATTTTCTATTACCATCTTTTGATAAAAAGACTGTCCTATAAGCATTCAAAAAGAAATAGTTTTCACGAAGTAAAACATTTTTTGCATTTAATTCATCTTGGATTTCTAAACCTTTGCTTTTTAATATTTCTATTTGCTCATCTATCGTTTTAAAAACTTTAGCTCCCATGTTCCACCTACTTTATATGTAAATTATAACACTTATACATAACTATTTAAAGATTTTTAAAATTTATTTACAACAAAAAAAGAAACCGTAGTTTCTTTTTTCATTATCTCTTACTAAATTGTGGAGCTCTTCTTGCTTTCTTAAGACCATATTTTTTACGTTCTTTAATTCTAGCATCTCTAGTTATCATACTAGCAGATTTTAATATTGCTCTAAAATCCGGATTAAACTCCATTAACGCTCTTGCAATTCCTAAACGAATAGCACCTGTTTGGCCATTAAAGCCTCCACCTTTAACGATAACTTCAATATCAACTTTTCCAAGCATTTCAGTTATTACAAGTGGTTGTTTTAAATCTATAACTAATGTCTCATGAGGCATATAATCGTTAACATCTTTTCCGTTAACAGTAATTATACCCTTTCCAGTGCTTAATTTAACTCTTGCTATGCTTCTTTTTCTTCTACCAGTAGCAGTATAAATATTTGATTCAGCCATTATTTAACCTCCAATACAACTGGTTTTTGAGCAACTTGATTATGCTCAGCACCCGCATATACAAATAACTTTGTATACATTTGTCTTCCTAATCTTCCTTTTGGAAGCATCCCCTTAATAGCTCTTTCAACCATTTCAACGGGATATTTTTCTTTCATAACTCTTGCAGTTCTTTCTCTTAATCCGCCTGGATAACCGCTGTGATTATAATACATCTTCTTGTCTAGCTTATCACCAGTTAAATTAACTTTTCCTGCATTAATAATTATTACATTGTCTCCTGAATCTACATGAGGAGTGAATGTTGGTTTATGCTTACCTCTTAATACATGAGCAGATAAAGCAGCAACTTTACCTAAATTCTTACCATCCGCATCAATTACGTACCAATTGTGAACAGCATCTTCCTTTCTTAACATAAATGTTTTCATATTTTTATTTCTCCTTCTTCGGACACTTTTATACTCACCTTCCCACAGTTTATATAATCGTCATCCATCAAAATGTACCGCTTATGATTATACTAAATAATTATCTTTATGTCAATTATATTTTGAAATTCCTGGATTTATTAC